>CADCQU010000209.1 GCA_902803635.1 uncultured Lachnospiraceae bacterium
AAATCGGTGACGAAGACTTCCTCGACGTCGGCCCAGTCCTTCAAGCTTTCGGTGACGCAGAAGGGAAGCGGAAAGCTTTCCTTTGCAAGCGACAACAAATCCGTCGCAGTGACAAGCGCGGGCAAGGTTACGATTGCGAAGAACTTCTCCGGCCGCGCGGTCATCACCATCAAGGCGGCTGCGTCGGGCATCTACAAGGCCGCGACGAAGAAGATCGCCGTCACCGTGGAGCCGGCAGCGGTCACGATTGGTACGGCCACAAATGTCAGCGGGCTGAAGATTACCCTGACCTGGAAGAAAGCCGCCGGCGCGGAAGGCTACCAGATTCAGTATTCGTACACGAAGGACTTTGCGAAAAGGAAGAACGTCGTGGTGAAGTCCGCAACGACTCTGAAGAAGACGATCGCAAATCTTAAGAAGGGGAAGACCTACTATTTCCGCATCCGCGCGTACAAGATAGACGCGAGCCGAAACCTCTTCTCGGCATGGAAGACCTATAAGGCTGTTAAGGTCACGAAGTAAGGCTTGCAAATGCATGCAAATGGGCTGGCACCAAGGTTGGCGCCAGCCTGTTTTTTATTCACAGAGTTGCGTACTGTTTTCGGCAGCACGCGGCTCGCAAAGAGAGATTGAGTTACAAGTAAGGTGCTCCGTCTATTTGTCATTCTGAGGAGCGATGCGACGAAGAATCCCGTCAATTTTGTGAAAAACCTTACGGGATCCTTCACTTCGTTCAGGATGACAAAGCCTTTACGAAGTAGAACAGCCTTTTCAACGTGGTTACCTGAGTAAGGGGATAGAGGCTGGGTGTGTCCCAGTTTGGGATTATTCTTGCTTGCGTGTGTGATCGGTTGTACAATGGATAAGGTTATGCAAGATTTTTCTGGGGGGAGGAGAGAAGGAATGCTGTTTACAAATGCATGGATTTTCCGTGGAGAGGAGGGCTTTCAGAAGGGGAGCTTTCGCGTGGCCGAGGGACGGTTTTGGGATTTTCACTGGGAGGAAGGGGCGGATGCTTGCCTGGCAGAGGAGATGGTCGATCTTGGAGGGCTCTATGTGATTCCGGGGCTTGTGGATATTCACACGCATGGCTGCTGCGGCGCGGATTTTTCGGACGGGGATGCCGGGGGGCTTGAACGCATGGGGCGGTACCTGGCCGCGCATGGGATCACGTCCTTCCTGCCGACCTCGATGACGCTTCCGTATGACAGACTCGAAGCGGCTTTCCGGACGGCGGAGGGTTATATGGAAAATCGTCCTTCGGTCGCCGCAAGGATTCTGGGAGTTCACATGGAGGGACCGTATTTTTCAGAAAAAAAGAAGGGCGCCCAGAACGCTGCCTATCTGCGGCTTCCGGACGCTGCGGGGTTCTTGCATTTGCAGGAAAAATGCAATTCTCTGGTGAAGATTGTGGATGTCGCGCCGGAGCTTCCCGGTGCGGAGGAATTTATCCGGCAGGTATCGCGGATTTGCAGAGTGTCTGTGGCGCATACGGATGCTTCCTATGCGGAGGCGAGACGGGCATTTGCCGCCGGAGCCACACACGTCACACACCTCTTCAACGGAATGCCGGAGCTGCTCCATCGGAAGCCGGGCGTCGTGGGGGCGGCATTTGACACGGCAAATGTTACGGCGGAACTTATCGCAGACGGTTTGCATGTGCATCCGAGCGTTGTGCGCATGGCCTTTCGGCTCTTTCCGGGGCGGATTTGTCTTGTCTCGGACGCGCTGCGGTGCTGCGGGATGCCGGATGGGGAGTACGAGCTGGGCGGCCAGAGGGTTTTCCTGGCAAATGGGGAGGCGCGGCTTTCGGATGGGACGCTTGCCGGGGCCGTCCGCAACCTTTTTGAGGACATGGTGCAGGCGATTCGTTTCGGGATTCCGCCAACGGAGGCCATCCTCGCCGCAACGAGAACGCCCGCCGAGGCGGCAGGGGCGGCGGAGGAGGTTGGAAGCCTGGAGGAGGGGAAGCGGGCGGATTTCCTCATCTGCGATGGAGCGTGGAATCTGAAGAAGGTTTATGTGGACGGGAGAGAGGCGATATAGGAGAAAGGGGCGGTAGATGAACCGTCCTTTTTTGTCGAGTTGCCGTTACTCTATTCAGCTGCCCCCCGACTTTCTGTCATTCTGAGGAGCGCGTCCTCCGGACATCCCAGAATCTAATCGCCTTCGGCGATGAGGAATGAGGAAAAGCGACGAAGAATCCCGTCAACTTTGCGAGAAACCTTACGGAATTCTTGCAGAAAACAGTCCTTCTCCGAAAGCTCCACTGGAGCTTTCTCCGCATGCATGGCAACTGGACTGTTTTCTGCACACTGAGGCGTCGC
>CADCQU010000210.1 GCA_902803635.1 uncultured Lachnospiraceae bacterium
CGGTAGAAACCGCTAGCCGGGTTTTTTGAGTGCTGCTTGCGATTATTTTTCTTCTGAGAAGGGGACGCACGGGGACAGATTAACCCCGTTCGGGGATAGGCGAAAAATGGGCAATAGGCCTCCCCGGCTCTATTTTTCTGTTGACAAAGATGACTATATATTGTAGTATACAAATATAATTTTCTACAAAGCATAGACAAATGGAGGCATGGGTTATGAAGGAAATGCAGTTAGGGGTGATTGAGAGCCGTTTTGCGGATATGCTCTGGGAGACGGCCCCGCTTTCGACCGCTGAGATGGTGAAAATGGCGGAGGAGGCCTTTGGCTGGAAGCGGACGACGACGTACACGGTTCTAAAGAGGCTCTGCGAGAAGGGGCTTTTTGAAAATACGAAGGGAACGGTCAACGCGCGCATGACGAGGGAGCAGTTCTACGCGCTCCGGTCCCAAAAGATTGTGGAGGAATCCTATGGCGGATCCCTCCCCGCGTTCATCGCGGCGTTCACAAGCGGAAAGCGTTTGTCGGAGGAGGATGCCGCGCGGATACGGAAATTAATTGACGAGGCGGAGGGGTGACGAAAATCGGCCGCCCTCCGTCACTCTTGGCTCCCCCTTAGGGGGAGCAGTCAGTGCCGAAGGCACTGACTGAGAGGGGTACGCCGTGCTCGTAGGGGGAGGTAAGGGACGCCACTTTGATAGGCAATGCATTGGTACGGGGGCTACAGTTCAGGCGGCCCCTCGCACTTGCTGCGAGGGGACCGGCGAGAGGTGTAAAACAGCGACCAAGGCGTTGCGCCATCGCCTGAAGGGCGATTTAATTGCGCAACGCCCTCGTTACAGTTCAGGAAGCTGAACTGTAACGTGCGGGGGCTTAGAAAAGGAGGGTGTTATGCAAATAATTTTTATACGGATTTTGAACATGAGCATCACGGCCGGGTGGATGATTTTGGCCGTGATGCTTGCGAGGCTGCTTTTGAAAAAGGCTCCGCGGAAGTTTACGGTGCTTCTCTGGGGGCTGGTCGCGCTTCGGCTGCTTCTTCCGATTTCCATTGAAGCTCCCACGAGCCTTGTGCCGCGCACGGAGGCAATTTCTATAGACGCACTCTATGCGGCATCCTCGCAAGTACGAAGCGGAAGCACTCTTGTGAACGAGACGGCCTCTTTGGAAAATGAAACTTCTAATGTTGGAAACGAGGCGGTCAATCCCGCAACCGGTTCGGCGAAATCTGTGCTTCCAGCGAAGGAGGCTTCGGCTTCCAAAGGAAGCTCCAATCTCTTACAGATGCTCCTCTTTGCAGGAAGCAGACTTTGGATTCTGGGGATGGCCGCGCTCCTTGCCTATGCCGTGGTGAGCCTTCTCTGTCTCCGCAGAAAGGTGCGCGAGGCGGTTCGCTTTCGGGACAATATCTGGGTCTGCGACCAGGTGGAGGTACCTTTTGCCGTGGGTATCCTTCGGCCACGCATCTATTTGCCGTCATGGCTTGCTGCCGGAGAAGATTTGGCGGGTGGGACAGATCCCATCCTCGCCCACGAGCGGGCGCATTTGGCAAGAAAGGATCCTTTGTGGAAGGCTCTGGGGTTCCTGCTTCTTGCGGTGTACTGGTTCCATCCGCTCCTTTGGGCCGCGTTCTTTCTTTTTTGCCGTGACATTGAGACAGCCTGCGATGAAAAGGTTGTCCGCGATTTGGATATGGCGGGAAAGAAGGCTTATGCCAGGACGCTTGTTACCTGCGGGCGGCGGCAGAGAGTTCTGTCGATAGGCATGTCGGCCTTTGGTACGACGGATGTGGAGGGACGCGTGAAGGGGGTCCTGCGGTACAAAAAGCCTGGCGTTTGGATGGGACTTGCGGCCTTTGCCGTGTGTATCGTCGTCGCGGCCTGCTTCCTGACCAACCCGCAAAAGGAGGCACCCGTTCTCCATCACAAGACGTACCAGAATGCGAATCCTAAGATCACGGAGGCCATCCGCAGCATCGAGGCAAATGGCTCTGGCCCGAAAAAGTGGTTTTCCGCAGACCTCGGGGAGACGGAGATCGGATCGATGTACGCGTTCCAGATGAAGGACTATCTGGCAAATGTCAAATGGGAGGAGTGCGAGGCCCCGGAGACTCTGCCGGATTCCGCGCATTTTCTGCTTCCCATTGGCGCGTCGGATTACGTGACCGTCTATGAGGAGCCGCGCATTGCCTGCCTGCATATCGGGAACGAGGAAAGTTTCTTCCGGATTGCCCCGGAGGATTACGGGGCTTTGCATGAGCTTTTCCACCCGTATTCTGAGAAGAAGAATTCGCAAGTGTACTATAACTATGTTCCCATCCATATCCCCCACGTCGGGGATGCCTCGGAGGTCAGCCAGATTGCGCACGCCCTTCCCTATCCGGACGGCTATACCTGCAGCAGTATCAAAATCTGGTCGGAGACCGAGCCTTACGGTCTCGATGTCTATGTCGATGGAAGCCTTTTGGCAAATGGCGAGGAGCTGCCGGATGCGGTAGTCCATGCCTTCCAGACCTGCGCGGAGTCCGCATTTGCTAAAATTGGAAATCTCGGCTCCATCCGATTTTACGGAGCAGATGAGGCGGGGACGGAGACCCTCCTCTACAGATGTGACAGAACCCCGGCGGAGACGGGGAAAAGACTGGTCCTCGGTTAAGGCTTCCCCGCCTAAAATGGCGGCCGTGCTTGCTTCGAAAGGACGTTACAACTTTCGGCAGTCGCAATTTCAAGCGGAGATCTGGTTGGCGGCTACCGGAACAAATCCTCCTCCGTCACCTCGTTGACGACAATCTCTTTATGCGCATTTTTCTTCACCCCCATCGTCGTGATCATGGTGAGGAAAAGTGCCTTCCGGCTGCCGGTCTCGTTCCGGAAAGCCCTATTTTTCTCCTTCGTGTTGCAGTGTTCTCGATTGGCATCATTATTTATTTTGGGGAGAAATAAGTCAATATGAGCTTATAATTCCCCAAAAGATGCTTTTTTGAAGCTGTTTTGGGGAATTATAGAGGAGAA
>CADCQU010000211.1 GCA_902803635.1 uncultured Lachnospiraceae bacterium
TCTCCGGACTCGAACGGAAGATCAGGTTGAGGACGTTCAAGACCGTAATCCCGGCGCTGATGCCCGCAAACCGCAGGGCATCCGGGTCGCGGAACGCGCAGCGGGCCAGCTGGTACTCACGCGCCCAGGGAATCAGCGCCCAGAAGCTCTTGACGCCCGATTTTTCGAGCAGCTTCCATGCGCCCACAATGTATAAAATACGGATAATAATAATAATCCAATTATACGAGTCAAAGTACAGGGTCAACAAGAGACGTAAGATGTTGTTCATATTCAACCACCCCCGGAAAATTAACGGTAACTATTCAGGCGCCCCTTCCGAAATGACTGTTTTTCGATGCAAAGGCATTGCTCTGTCATTCTGAGGAGCGCGTCCTTCGGACATCCCTGAATCGAATCGCCTACGGCGATGAGGAATGATGAAAAGCGACGAAGAATCCCGTCATCTTTGCGAAAAACCTTACGGGATTCTTACAGAAAACAGTCCACTGGACTGTTTTCTGCACACTGAGGCGTCGCTTAGCTCAGAATGACAAGCCGTTCGTATTAAAAGCTTCACCTCACCCCTTCGCGTCTCCTCCCCACTTCATAATCACCGTCCGCACGACCTCGTCGTTGTTCGGGAAATGCGAGAAGGCGTTGAGGAGGGATTCGACGGCATCCTCGGGCTTCGCGCCGTTGAGGCGTCGGCGCATAATGTCCACAGCCCGCTTCTCGGTCGTCGTAAGCAGGAGATCCTCCCGCCGGGTGCCGGAACGCACAATGTCAATAGCCGGGAACACGCGCCTCTCCTGAAGCTTCCGGTCAAGGATAAGCTCCATGTTGCCGGTTCCCTTGAATTCCTCGTAAATCACGTCGTCCATCTTACTGCCGGTATCGACAAGGGCCGTCGCAAGAATTGTAAGGCTCCCACCACCGCGCATATTCCGCGCCGCGCCGAAAAAGCGCTTGGGCATGTAGAGCGAGGTCGGATCGAGGCCGCCCGAGAGCGTCTTTCCGCTTGGCGGGACAAGCACGTTGCAGGCGCGGGCGAGACGGGTGATGGAGTCGAGGAGAATAATCACGTCCTTGCGGTCCTCCACGAGCCTCTTGGCAAACTCCAGAACCATTTCTGAAACACGTTTGTGATTTTCCGGGGTCTCGTCAAAGGTCGAATACACGATGCGCACATTCTTTCCTTTCACGGACTCCTTCATGTCCGTGACCTCCTCCGGCCGCTCGTCGATGAGCAGAATGATGAGGTTCGCGTCCGGGTCGCCGTGCAAAATCGAGTGGGCGATGTCCTTTAAGAGAGTCGTCTTGCCGGCCTTCGGCGGGGAGACGATCATGCCTCTCTGCCCATAGCCAATCGGCGCGATAAGGTCCACGATGCGGGTCGCGGTGGAGCCGTCCTCGCGTTCGAGGCGGATTCGGCGATCCGGGAAAATGGGCGTCATCTGCTCAAAAATCGTCCGCTTCGCGGCCCCCTTTTCGGCACGGTCCTGCGTCTCCGGCTGGTGTCCGTTGACGCGCTCGACATAGACGAGGGCCCCGCGTCTCCCGCCTCCGATTTTGCCGCGCTTCAGGCCCTCCACGACGTCGCCGGTACGGAGGTTGAAGCGATGGATCTGCGAAACGGAAACATAGACGTCCTCCTCGCTCGGAAGGAAGCTCCTGTCGCGGAGGAAGCCATAGCCGTCCGGAAGGATTTCCAGAACCCCGCTCACCCTGCCTTCCAGCTCCACGCCTTCCATGACGGAGCCGTCCGGGAGGGCAATGCCGCCGGCCTCATACAACACTCCTTCTTTCGCGGCCCGCTCAAATTCCTTTGCTGCCGCCTCCTCGCTGCGCTCCAGATGCTTGTCCGGAACCAGAATCCCCTCGTCCGGACGGGCAGCATAGCGGTCCTCCGCCTGGCCCGCGCCTCCATACATCCTCGTACTGCGGTTCTCGTACCTATCCATCGGCTCCCCCTGTGTACGTTTGTTATCATACCGATCGCCCTGGCTACGGTTTTCGTAACGTTCGCCCTGGCTGTTGTTTTCGTAACGGTCTCCCTGGCTGCGGTTTTCATAACGCTCGCCCTGACCGCGTCCTTCGTTCCGCTCGCCCTGACCGCGGTTTTCATAGCGTTCACTTTGGCCGCGGCCTTCGTTTCGCTCGCCCTGGCCGCCGCGGTTTCCGTAGCCACCATCGCGCATGGCCTGGGCGTAGCGCCCCACACGGTCTCCCTGGCCGCCGCGTCCACGGTTTCGATTGTCGCGGTCCTGCCTCCGGGAAGCATCGCCGCGCTGGCCGCTCTCCTGCTGCCGCCCGCCGCCCTGCGGCCTTCCGTTGTCCCCTCGCCGAAACTCGTTGGACTCTCTCCGGGGCCTCCCCTCTCTTCCGCCAACCGACGCTTTCCCGCCATTTGAAACCGCCCCCTGTGGTGCTTTCCCTGCGGCAGCCGCATTTTCCGTCCCGGCAAATGTCTCCTGCGGTTTTTTCTCCGCAGCACCTGCATTTTCCGCCCCGACAAATGCCTCCTGCGGCTGTTTCCCCGCAGCGCCTGCATTTTCCGTCCCGGCAAATGCCTCCTGCGGCTGTTTCCCAGCGGACTCTACTTTCTCTGCCTGTTTTTTTTCAGCCGAAGCCGTTTTTTTCTCCCCGGCCAATGCCCTCTCCTCGTCCGGCCTGCCATTTGCCTCTCCCATGGCCGCCTCCGCCGCCAGAAGCGCATCCACAAGCTCCTCCTTCCGCATCCGCGAAGCCCCCGTAACCTTAAGCTCCTTCGCAAGATCCCGAAGAGCCGCCACAGAAAGCGACATATATTTCTCTCTCGTCATCGCTGCATTTGCCATAAAACCTCCCAACCAATTAAAATGTTCCGGCCTTCTTCCGTTACTGTTCAGGTACCCCGCGATTCTGTCATTCTGAGGAGCGCGTCCTTCGGACATCCCAGAATCGAATCGCCTACGGCGATGAGGAATGATGAAAAGCGACGAAGAATCCCGTCAACTTTGCGAGAAGCCTAACGGGATCCTTCGCTTCGCTCAGGATGACAAGCCCTTCACGAAGCAAAATAGTCTTTTTCAATGGGAGCACCCGAATAGTAACCTTCTTCCGATCAATATTTCTTCCAGCTCCGCGGTGTCAGAAGAAGAAGCACCGGGAAGAGCTCCAGCCTGCCGGCCAGCATATCAAAAATGAGCACGCATTTGGAAAATGCAGAGAAATCGGCGAAGTTCCGTGTCGGGCCGACCGCGCCCAGCCCCGGGCCGATGTTGTTCAGCGTCGCCGCCACTGCGGTGAAATTTGTCGTGAAGTCAAAATTGTCCACGGAAATGAGGAGCATGGAGCCAAAAAGGATCACCCCGTAAATCGCGATGTAGACATTTGTATTGCGCACCGTCTCGTCCGCCACGGGAACCTTGTCAAAACGGATATTGCGGACGTGCCGGGGATGGATGATGCTGTCGAGCTCCCGCTTGATAGTTTTCAAAAGGAGCACCATGCGGGAAATCTTCATGCCGCCGCCCGTCGAGCCCGCGCAGGCGCCGACAATCATCAAAAGGACAAGAATCGTTTTGGACAGGGACGGCCAGAGGTCATAATCCGCCGTCATGTAGCCCGTCGTGGTAATGATCGTCCCGACCTGGAAGGATGCATAGTTCAGTGCCTCCCCCGTCGTCTTATACATACTGTGAATATTTATTGTGATAATCCCTATGGACAGCGCAATGACCCCGAGGTAGGCACGGACCTCCGACATGCGGAAGGCCAGGCGGAATTTGCGCGCAAGCAGGTAGAAATACAACTGAAAATTCACGCCGCAAAGGATCATAAATATCGTGGTGATTACCTGGAGCACGGGCGCATAGCTCGCGTAGCTGTCATTTTTCACGGAGAAACCGCCCGTTCCCACGGTTCCAAAGGTGTGGCAAATGGCATCGAAAATCGGCATTCCAAACATGGCGAGCAAAAGGAAAAGGGTAACCGTGATTCCCAGATAAATGGCGTAGAGGATGACCGCGCTGTCCCGGATCTTGGGGACAAATTTGCCGACGACCGGCCCCGGGCTCTCGGCCTTCATGAGGTTGAAGGTCGAGCCGCCAAGGAGCGGGATAACGGCGAGCATGAAGACGAAAATGCCCATGCCGCCGACCCAGTGCGTGAAGCTCCTCCAAAAAAGGGTGCAGTGGGCAAGGCTCTCCACTTCCCTGAGGATCGATGATCCCGTCGTGGTAAAGCCTGAAACCGTCTCAAAAACCGCGTCAAGGTAGCTGGGGATGTCGCCGCAGAGCGTAAACGGCAGCGCCCCTACGAGGGACATGACAAGCCATGCAAGGGCGACCGTGACGAAGCCCTCCCTCGCGAAAACCTTCCGGTTTCTCGGCTTTCGAAGCGCAAGAAAAAAACCCAACACGAAGGAAATCGCTGCCGCCACAAAATACCAGATGGACTCGGGCTCCCTGTAGCCAAGTCCAATAAAGGCCGGCAAAAGAAGCATTACGCCCTCTATTTTCAGAATCCATCCCAGAATATAGGACACCATTCCGTAATTCATATACTGACTCCGCCTTCCGAGCTGGCAGCGGCAAATGCCCGCCGCCCGCCATCACGTATCCAAAATATCATCTAATTCGAGAATCTTATCCTCCGCCTTCGCGACCAGGATCACGTTGTCGCCCACCTCGATGGTATCCGGCCCGGAGGGAGTGAACACCCAGCCGCCGCGGAAAATCTTGCCGATGAGGACATTTTTCTTCAGCCGCATTTTCCGAAGCTCTCGACCGGTTGCCTCGGATTTCTGCCGCACATGGAACTCCATGACCTCCGCCTGCCCGTCCGCCAATTTGTAGAGCGTCTCCATGTTGCTGTCCATGGAGGCCTGGAGCGAGCGGGAATAGTGGACGACAAAGTCGGCCGTGATGTCCTTGGGGTTGACGATGGTTCCGAGGTCAAGGGATTCGATGACATCCGTAAAGCCGATGCGGGTAATCTTCGTCACCAGCTTGGCCTTCGGGTTCTGCCCCCGCGCATGGAGCGAGAGGATGATGTTGAGCTCGTCGATGCCGGTGAGAGCCGCGAAGCCCTCCACGTTCTGGATGCCCTCCTCCATGAGAAGGTCCTCGTCCGTCCCGTCGCCGTGCACAATAATCGCCTCATGGAGGGTATTTGCCAGCTCCTCGCAGCGTTTTTCATCCTGCTCAATAATCTTCACCGCGATCCGCTCGCGGATAAGACGCTTTGCAAGGTAGACCGACATTCTCCCGCCGCCGATGATCATGACCGAGTGCACCGGATCGGTCTCGATGCCAATCTTCTTAAAAAACCCGCCCGAGCTGCCCTGGCTGTAGACCACCGAGAGGATATCGCCGGCCTCCGGGACAAATTCACCGGAGGGGACGATGACCTGCGACCCGCGGCGAACCAGAAGAACCAGAACGTCGCAGCGCAGATGCGAGTGGATGTAGACCAGGGGCTTTCCGATGAGGACGCTGTCCTTCGTGAGCCGGAAGGTCAGAAGCTCGACCCGCCCCTTGGAGAAGATTTCAATGTTGATGGCGGACGGAAAACGGAAGACGCGGGCAATCTCCTCGGCGGCCGCATGCTCCTGGTTCACGGCCATCGCAAGGTTGAAATTTTCGCGAAAATATTCCACCTCGCTGTGATACACCGGGTTTCGGACGCGCGCAATGGCCGCCGCATGGCCGCTCCGCTTGGCCATCAGGCAGCAGAGCAGGTTCTTCTCGTCGGAATCGGTCACCGCGATGATAAGGTCCGCCTCCTTCACGCCGGCCTCCACCAGCGTCGTGTAGCTGGAGCCGTCCCCCTCCATGGCAAGGACGTCATAGCTGTCACTGATTCGATGCAAATGCGCGGGATTATTGTCGAGCACGGTGACGTCCCAGCCCTCCGTGCTCAGCTGGCTGGCAATCCGCGTGCCAACCTTCCCGCAACCGACTACGATAACTCGCATAATCGAAACACCCTCCAAAAAGATGCAGCAAAACAAAAAGGATTACATACGAAAAATAAACCGCTTGCGCGATTTGACAAAAAGAAATATTCCGAACAAAAACGAGACTGCGGCCGGAGGGACTCGAACCCTCACGCCTTGCGGCACAGGAACCTAAATCCTGCACGTCTGCCAATTCCGTCACGGCCGCGAAAAAAGGATTGAAAAACTTGTCTTTTTCCATTTCTCTTATCTTACCATCGAAACGCCTTCCCGTCAACCAGATACGATGTTTCTTGTAAGAAAACGGGATTTTCCCTAAAGAAAATCCCGTTTTAAAAGTTCTTTTATTTAGGAGGGCTGCAACGCCTGCTTTTTGCTTTTCCGCTTATTGCATATGCCGAGGATGATCCAGAGGACGAAGGCTCCTAGCGAGAAGGCGAGGGAGGCGAAGCCTGGCGGGGCGAGCGTGAGCGAAAGGTTGACCTTGTTCTTTACGTAGATGCCGATGCCAACGACCGCGGCTGCGGCCACGATGTCCACGAGGACGAAGGGCAGCGGTCCAACCCCCACATCAAGGAGCATCAGGAGGATGGAGAGGGCAAAAATACCGACCAGCGTCCATCGCATGATGTCATAGATCAGGAGCGCGGGACCGGTCTTGGCCAGAAGCTTTTCAAAGCGCTCAATCCAAACCACCGCGTTGTCAAAGCCAAAGAGGTTGAGCAGGTCGTAAATAATCTCCATCGGGACGTGCTTGTCGATCATTTCGTCCACCGTATGCGCAATCTCCAGGAAAATCCGGAGGTTCATCGGTGAGACGCCTCCGTGCTCCAGTGCTTTGCAGACAAGTACCGCTTCCTCGTAAATCGCGTCCGTGTCCACGTGCACGTTGAACTTGGCAAGAAGATCGCTCACATTTTTCACCTTGGTGCGGCCTTCCGGAGTGTTGTACAAATCCAGAAAGTCATGGAAGCCCTGCATTTGCTTCGCCACGGTCTCCCGAAGCTCCGGATCCTGGAACGTGAGCCAATCCTGCCCCGTCCAGAAGATGGCGAACGACAAAGATAACAGCACCATGCACAGGAAAGCCGCAACAATCGGTCGATGCCGTCTCAAGAATTTCTTCCCCATCTTCCACACTCCTCCAGTTTCTCAATCGTTACGATTCAGGTGCCACGCGTTTTTTGTCATTCTGAGGAGCGCGTCCTTCGGACATCCCAGAATCGAATCGCCTACGGCGATGAGGGATGATGAAAAGCGACGAA
>CADCQU010000212.1 GCA_902803635.1 uncultured Lachnospiraceae bacterium
AATCAGTCCACACGGTTCTGACAGGTGCTGGAAAGAATACCGGGTGGCTGCTTAAGTTGTTCCACTTATTTATTTTGGAATCCTTAGTATGCAGAAAACAGTCCAGCGAACTGTTTTCTGTAAGAATCCCGTTAGGTTTCTCGCAAAGTTGACGGGATTCTTCGTCGCTTTTCATCTTCCCTCATCGCCGTAGGCGATTCGATTCTGGTATGTCCGAAGGACGCGCTCCTCAGAATGACAGCAAACGTTACATTGTGGGCTAACCGTACAGTTAGAGTATTTTTTTCATTCTGTGGTACGCCCCGTCATCTTCAACTTCGCGTCCTGAAGACCTGGTGCGGCAGCTCCTTGTAACAGGATCATGCGTGCGTGATTGCCTGCAGCATGAATTCGTCCTTCGGATGCTCCTCAAAGAACCGCCCCTTCACAAAGAAGGTCGTGTCCTCTTCCTTGAGTTCATTCTTTTCAAAGCCATCTGTATCCTTCGGCGTGAAGCAGAGGACAACCTTCTTGATCTGTGAGCCAAAGGCTTCTGCGACCTCATCCACCGTCCCTTCCCCGATGATCGCGTGAAGGATCAGCGTGTCGTCCTCGATTTCGGCCACCACGTAGGTGTCACAGTCGGCAACGTAGAATACATTTTCCGTCATAAACTGCGACAGATAGAACATATACAGACCTACATTCCCGACCATGTACATTTGGGCGTTCTGGCTTCTTTCCGCAAGGATCCCAGCCATCTTGTCAAAATCAGTCTTGTCCTTCATCGGAACCTGAACCGTCTTGTCTTCGCCGGCAACCGAAACCTCTTTGGTATA
Source organism: uncultured Lachnospiraceae bacterium (assembly GCA_902803635.1). GTDB lineage: Bacteria > Bacillota > Clostridia > Lachnospirales > Lachnospiraceae > Chordicoccus. Next base: position 819 of record CADCQU010000212.1, read on the forward strand.
CTGGTATTCCTTCGCCTCCCGGAACCCAAATCTGGGATAAAAATCAAGGACGGAGTCATTTGCATAAAGGTAGATCCCATCCACCTTCCCCTCGTAGTCCTTCAAAACCTCCTCCATCAGGAGCCTGGCATAGCCCTTGCCTCTGCAATCCGGGTCGGTCATGATCGTTCCCAGCTGAATCAGCCTGACAACCTCTCCCTTATAATTCATGCTGCAGGCGTTGACCGAGACATTTGCCACAACCTCCCCATCAATCACAACGGAATAAGGGATATAGTTCTCCTTCCAGAAGCCGTTCTGATACCAGTTCTCAAAGCTGAGGCCAAAAACCTTCTCCGCCAGCGCATTAAATGATTTTCTAAGTGCTTCCCTGTCACGATAATTTTTCTCGATAACCATTTTTAATCTCCATTCATCAAAATAATTCTGCAATGCTCACTGCTAATCTTTTCCATGCAGAGCAAGGCCTCATCCCTGGAGCATAAAATACCCGAGCACGATGCTGGGGATCAGGACGATGAGCGTATTTCGTACCATGCGGAAGCGAAGCTTTTTCCACTCCTTCTCCGTCAGCTCCCGCACCTTGGGCGTTTTCAGAACGCTGAGAATGATGGCCGAGGCAAGGAAAATGAAGTACGCGTTGACGATGAAAAGATACGCCGCTCCGCCGAGCATCTTCCAGTTTCCATTGGCGATGGAATAGCCGCAGGTGCAGATGGGTGGCATGAGCGCGGTCGCGATCGCGACGCCGGGGATGATGCTGTTGTATTTCCCGCTGCGGGTCTGTCCGATAATCCCCGCCACGCCGCCGGCCGTGGCAATGATAACGTCAAAAAATGTGGGGGACGTCCTCGCCAAAAGCTCCGGCGTCGCCGTTTTCAGCGGAGAAAGCAGAAAGTAAATGGTCGAGGTCGCCAGGCTGATGAGGATCTGCATGGCAAAGCCGACCGCGTGGTTTCGCCAAAGCGGAAAATCGTTGGAGACCAGCCCGTAGGCCATCGCGATGATGCTGCCCATCAGCGGCGAAATCAGCATCGCGCCGATGATGACGGCGGTGGAGCTGACATTGAGCCCGACCGAGGCGATCACCATCGCGCAGATCAGCACGCACATATTGGTGCCGGTCACCTTTCCCCCGGACAATAGCCGGTCACGGATCTCCTCGTGGGAAGCGACATCCTCCTGCAGCGAGAACATCCTCCGAAAAACGGTCTGTAGTTTTTCATGTCTTTCATTCTGATTCTTCATTTCCGTCAGCCTCTCTCCCCAAGCTTTTTTACGCAGAACACATATTTTTCCAGCCGCTCGAAGGCCTCCTGGACCTTGGCAAATGGCAGCGCGAGTTCGGAATCGCCGGGCAGGTCGGAAAGTTCATGTCCGCGACCCACATGGGTATCGCGTCAAAGCCCGCCTTCGGCCCGGCCGGTCCAAAACTTCCCTCCTTCCCGATTATATCCACAGCCAGTGCGTCCCTCCCCCGCCGCTCCAGCATCGTCTCAAAATCAAACCGCATCGTCCTCCTCCATAACCCAAGTGGGGACTGATGAAAAAAAGTGTTCGGGTGTTATCCTATCGCTTTTATTCCGCGACCTCCCACCCGACGAGTTTCCGCTCCTTCGAGTCGAAGGAAACGCCTATTTTGTAGAGCTTTCTGGAATCCGCAGCAAATGGCAACACATACTCCTTGCTGTCAATCTGCTGCAAGGCTGCATTTGCCGTATCATCACGCTTGAATTCAAAAAGATAAAGGAAGTCGCTTGTAACGACCTTGCAGTCGATGCAGCCCTTAAACGAATGCATCTCGCACTGGACGTATTTGCCAAGGAGCGTGAAGACCAGATAGATAACCGCCTGAAAGTAGTGCTCGAAAGGATCAGATTCCAGCGTATAGGTAATTCCTGCAAAAAGGGCTGTCAGCACGTTGCGGATTTCATCAAGCTGCCCGTTCTCCACGTAATCATCCAGCGTAAAAATATCGAGGCCATACGTCACGGTGGCTTTGGGGACATACCCTGGCAGAAGGCTCTCCAAAAAGCCGTAAAGAACCTCCTCATTTGGGAAACAGAGCGTGTACCGGCTCCGGTTCCGATCAAAGTCGGCAATCGTAAGGTACCCAGTCTGGTACAACAACGGCACCAGGTCCATCGTATCTCCGGTATAGTCCTTCAGGGTGGCTGCCTTTGCGTAAATCGTCCGGTCCGTGAACCGACGGACATCGAAGTATTCCTCTTTAAGCTTTCGGAGCAAGAACGTCGGTGTCCCGGTTTCGAACCAGTAGGAGCCAAACTCCTCATTGGCAAATGCGGTAAGCAAGCTTAACGGGTTATAGACGCCCTCCGCAAATGGGTGAAAGCGATACCCATCATACGTTTGCTTAAGCTTCGCAAGGCACTCGTCCACCGTCATTTCCTGCGCGGCGGCCAGCCTCGTGATCCACGGGCCGAAATACCGCAAAAGCTCCTCCTCGGTAATTCCGCATACATTGGCGTACTGTTTGGAGAGCGAGATATCCATGAGCTGGTTCAGGTCGCTAAAAATGCTGACCTTGTGGAACTTCGTCACGCCCGTGATAAAGATAAAATGGATAAAATTATCGAAGCTCTTTAGCGTGCTGAAAAAACCTTTCAGAACGGAGCGGTTATGATCCTGCAACTCCTTATTGTCCACGGCATCCAACAGCGGCTTGTCGTATTCGTCTACAAGGACAACCACGCGGCTCCCCGTCTGTTCGAAGGCCATTTGCAGAAGATTTTGAAAACGGACATTCGGCTTGATCGCATTTTCGTTCCTACGCCCATACACCCTCTCCAGGTTGTTCAGCTGGTTGTCCAAAACAGACTCCAGCTCACCCTCCTCTGCATAACTAGCGCAATTAAAATCAAACAAAAACACCGGATACCACTTCCACGCATCCGTGCCTGCATTTGCCTCCTCAAGCTTCTCAATGGCCAGACCCCCAAAAAGATCCTTCCGCCCTTCCCAGTAACACTGCATCGCCGAAAGGAGAAGGCTCTTCCCAAACCGCCTCGGCCGGCTCAGAAAGTACGGCACATTGTTCTTCGCAAACCGATATATATATTCCGTCTTGTCCACATAGAGGAAGCCGTCCGTCCGCAGCTTCTCAAACGCCTGAATCCCCACCGGCAGCTTCTTTTCCATCATCCCCGTCCCCTTTTGCGTGGGTTTATTATAGCATAGGAAGGCGGGGAATAGTGCAGGAAAAAAAGGGTTCGAGAGGTAAAATGAAAAAATGGCAGCAACATCGGAGTTTTCCGAGTCACCGCCTTTTTTCACTTCTGTTCGCCAATTGGCTTTCCGCCTAAGAAAAGCTATCCCTTCCGCCGTCGAAGGCGACGCGGAGGGTTTTCTTGTAGGGCGCGTCCTCGGGGAGGGTGACGACGTGGAAGCTGCCGCGGCGTTTCTTCAGGATGTCGTGGAGGGTGGCAAGCCCGATGCCGGTACCGCCCTCCTTTGCGCGGGTGGTGAAGCGGCCCTTGCCGTAGGCGGCGGCGACTTCGGCCGGGAAGGGGACGCCGGTGTCGGAAACCTCGATGGAAAAGCTCCCGTCGCGAAGCCCCATGTAGAGGAAAATGCGCTCTCCGCCGGCGGATACGGTCGCATGGATCGCGTTTTCGAGGAGGTCCGCGAGGATCGTCACCAGCTCCGTCTCGGTGAGCATTTTCGGGACATATTGGCAAATGCTGCCGTCCGAGGCAAAGTCGAGGAAGATTCCCTCGGCGGCGGCCCGCTTCTGCATGTAGGAGAGCTGCGCGTCCACGGCCGCAAGGCCGGTCTTCGGCAGCGGCTGGGTTTCGAGCTCGTAGCTGCGGACGGTGCCGAGGCGCTCCTTTGAAAGGGCGCGAAACTCCGTCTGCAGGGCGGAGGCATTTGCCATATCCGACGGATTCGCCAGCACCTCGTCCACGGCAAGGCTCATCGCGGAGAGGAGCTTGTTGTCGCGGTGGAGAAGAGAGGACAGACGCTCGTTCTCGGACATTTGCCGGGAAAGCTCGGCGGAGAGCTGCTGTACCTCCCGTTCACGGATGCGGGTAACATATTCCCTCCGGGTGCGCATTTGTATCCAGATGAGCGTGAGGAGGCCAAGAAGCAAAATCGTCACGAAGTAGACGACACTCATCGGGTTGGCGGCATCGATCTCGAAAAATGAGATGATGTTGAAGACCACGAGAATCCCGAAGGCAAGAAAGCTCCCGAAGGTGTCCGCCCGGTTCTCGATGAGGTACGGGATGCCGTTGCGAAGGCGCGGAAGGCGGAAAAGAAGACGGACAAGGAGGTAGACGAGGATGCCGATCACGGGGGTCGAGAGGTAGTCCAACGTTGCCTCGCTGAGCGTCTCCTTGAAAGGCAGGCGCAGATACAGAACAATTACGATACAGGGGATGTAGAGGATGAAGACGATGCCGTAGGAAAGCATCGCCGTGAGGAAGGTCGCGTTGAAGTCGAGGCGGTAGACAAGATACAAAACCACCACGAGGCCGATGTTCTGCCAGAGCGTGGCCGTCCCCTTCAAAAGAAAATGCCCGATAATAAATCCGCCAATCCCGGCAATCGCCGTACCAAAAAAGAGAACCAGCGTCCGCTGCCTCGATGGCTTGCCAAGGTTTAAGAGAAAACGAAACGCGACGGTGGCATTGAGAATCAGCATCCAGCCGACCAGAAAAAGAGAATTCATGGGGCACCTCCTTTCCAGCCAAGTATAAACCATCCACTCACCTTTTTCCACCGGTTTTCGATTTTTCGGAGGACGGACCGTTCTCGAACGATGTCCATTTGCCGAAAACGTCCCGCTTAAATACATACCTTTCTATTCGCAATGTTTTCGTCTTTTTGTCTGATGGATTGATTCTTCGACCCCAAAAGGAGTATAATGAGTAAACATCCTTTTGGAAAAAGGAGGATAAATCCGTGAGCACATTGTCTGAAACGCTGGAGCGTTACCGCAAGCTTGGTATCGCACAGCAGCTGGATTACGAGAAACTGTACTTATACTCTATCATTACGCACTCTACGGCGATTGAGGGTTCCACGGTGACCGAGATTGAGAACCAGCTCCTGTTTGATGAGGGTTTAAGTGCCAACCGGCCGCTGGCGGAGGTTCTGATGAACCTCAATCTCAAGCATGCGTATGAAGCTGGCCTTGGGGCAGCAAAAGCCCACGCGGAAATCTCGACAGAGCTGCTCTGTAATCTTTCCGCAAAGGTGATGAAGGATACCGGCGCGGACTATAACACGTTGGCCGGGAGCTTCAGCAGCGCAAGTGGGGATCTCCGACGCTTCAACGTCAGCGCAGGCCGAGGCGGAAGAAGCTATCTCTCCTGGCAGAAGGTTCCCATACGGTTACAGGAATTTTGCGACTGGCTGAACGCACGCCGGAAAAAACTAAGCCCGGAGCAGGTGGACGAAGTTTACGACCTGAGCTTTCTGGCACACTATCACCTTGTGCTAATCCATCCCTGGGCGGACGGAAACGGCAGGATGTCCCGCCTTTTGATGAACATGGTGCAGACGGAATTCGACGTAGTTCCGTCCATCGTAAAGAAGGAAATCCGCATCGCCTATATTTCCGCCCTGGCCGAGGCAAGAGAACAAGAAGACGAAGCAATCTTCGTGCGCTTCATGCGGGAGCATCACGTCCGGAATCTTGAAGAGCAGATTTTAGATTTCCTGAAATCACAAGAGGAGCCGGCAGGTTTCTGAGTAACAGCACTACAAAACGGAAACAGGGTAGAGGGAGGCGAACGCCGAACCTCTACCCTTTCCTCGCGAGCCACGTGCTGCCGAAGGCAGCTAAATCCCTTTCGTGGCTCTGTGAATAGAAAAGCCCCAGAGTACGTTATAAAAAACGATAAAATTAACTAATTATATTAAATTATTTATTAAAATCATTTTTCTTTGCTGTTCAATACGACTTACGAC
>CADCQU010000213.1 GCA_902803635.1 uncultured Lachnospiraceae bacterium
CGTAGCCCGCTACGCCTCCTTCCTCCGCCTTGTAGAAACGAATTTATCCTAAGCCATCTGTACAACTTATTTCTCAACAGCTCCTAACGGGATCCTTCGATTGCCTTATTTTCCCGCCCTTATATATCGAGGAGGTTGGAACATGATCAAAGTGAAAATCATCCGCCAGGTCATGCCTGGCATGGAGCCTTACGAGGAGTCCTTCAACTACGACGGGCCGACCGACATTTCCATCGCCGGCCTCCTCGACTACCTTAATTTCCATGACGATATCGTCAACGACCGCGGGGAGAGGACGGCGCGGATCGGCTGGGACTGCTCCTGCCTGCAGGGGGTCTGCGGGGCCTGTGCCATGGTCATTAACGGCACTCCCGCGCTCGCCTGCAAGACCTTCATTAAAGATTTAAAAGGGACGGAGATCACGCTCCGCCCCCTGAGAAAATTTCCCGTTTTCCACGACCTCATCGTGGACCGCAGCTCCATCCAGGAAAACCTGAAGGCCTCCAACGCCTACATCGGCAAATACCAGCCCAAAAACAACAAGGACCACTCCCTGCAGTACGCGGCCGCCAAATGCCTCAAATGCGGCCTTTGCCTCGAAGTCTGCCCCAACTATGTAACCGGGCAGAGCTTCTTCGGGGCCGCCTTCACGAACGACTGCTACCTCATCGCCACGCGGAACCGCGAAAAATCAAAGGAGATTGGCCGTGTCTACGCGAGCCATTTCGGAAAGAACTGCTCCAAGTCCCTCTCCTGCATAGACGTCTGCCCGATGGACATCCCGCTCCTCTCCGTCATCGCCAAATTAAACCGGAGACGGTAACGCCGTACTCACCGTGGGCAAGCCCTGGGCGAGGAGCCCGGAAAAAGCCGGTTGCCGGAAACTTCCCGGCAGCCGCCGCGTGGCATCGCCATTTAAGGCCCCATGCGGAATCTTTGAGAGCCCCGCAATCAGCCGGTCTCGCATTTGTCAAAGCTTCCCCAGAAAGAAAATCGTCAAAAAGAGCAGCACCGCCCGAAGGAGAATAAACCACAACTCGCTCCCGCGAATTTTTTTGAGAACAGGCGGTATACACATTCGTCTTCGGGCAATTTGCCGTGCATTTCTGGCATTGGAAGCAGTCGCCCGAAACTTCAAGCTTCCCATCCTCCGGAAGCTCGATGGCCGAGGGACAAAGCTTCGTGCAGAGCGAGCATTTCGGGGCGCATTTCCGCCTGCTTCGAGGTCTCCTCCGTGTAAACGTAGCCGTCGTGGTAGGAAGCGGACGCCAGATTCTTGTTGAGTGCCTTGAACGTCGCCGAGGTCACCACGTCCGACTCCTCGATGCCCTCCGAGCCGTAGAACTCGGCAAATGGAATGTTCATGAGGACGTAGGCCCCGGCTTCTTCTCCGGCCACGCTCTCCGCCGCCCAACCCTCGTCCGCCGGCACGGCCAGCGCGGTGGTCGGAAGTGAAGCGGCCATGACGGCCGCAGATAACAAAAGTGCTGCAAATCGTTTCGCCATAAACTTTCTCCCTTCTGCAAATGCCAGAAACTCTCTTCGTCCGAAGCCTCTTCTTGTATCTAAGCTTAACGGTTGAGAAATAAAAATAAGCATGGTTAGTATATTATAACCATGCTGTAAAAGTCAAGTCAAAAGTTAGCTTGTACTAATTATTTAATCACTTCCATCGTCCGCTCCGTCGTGAAGCTGTCGGCGAGGTTCTCGGTGACGAGCAGCGTCCCGTCGTCCTTCTCCAAAATGCACCCAAAGTCGCCGGGATGCTCCCTCCAGTACGCAGCCGCCTTCTCGGGTCCGAGCACGTAGAGCGAAGTCGAGAGCGCGTCCGCAAGCGTCCCGTCCTGACTTACGACAGTCACCGAGCGGAGGCCCGCATTGGCAGGGCGGCCATTTGCCGGATCCAAAATGTGGTGATAAGTTGTGCCGTCCTCCTCAAAATAGCGCTCGTACCCGCCGGAGGTGATGACCGCGAGGTCGTGGCAGGACAGGACGCCGAGGTACTTCCCCGACTTCTCCGGGTCCTGAATGGCAATCTTCCAGTTCTCGCCATTGGTCTTTTTTCCGTAGGTCTGCACGTTCCCGCCCAGCGAGACGAGGGCCGCGTCCACGCCATACGAAGCAAAAATCTCCATCAGCCGACCGGACGTATATCCCTTGGCAATCCCGCCGAGGTCAATCTTCGTCCCTTCCGCAAGCCGCACCGTATTTCCGTCCACAGTCACTTTGTCCGCGCCCATTTTCGAGAGCAGCTCCGCAATCTCTGCCTCCTCCGGCACGCGGTACGTCCCGCTCGTGAAGCCCCAGGCCTCCATGAGCGGGTACACGGTGATGTCGAAGGCCCCGTCGACGCTCTCGCCGACCTCAAGCCCCCGGCAAATGAGCTCGCGCGCATCCTCGGATACCTCTGCGGTTCCTTCCTGATTCAGGCGGCAAATGTCGCTTGTCCCGATGCCGACGGAGAGGAGCTGGTCAATCCTCAGCACCTCCTCGGATGCCGCCTCCACGGCCGCCTCGGCGTTCTCGCCAAATGCCTCCAGCATCATTTCCGTGTCCATTGCGAAGACATACCGCACCGCCTGCGTCACACCGTCGGCATTTTTCGAGACCTCGATACTTGTCATGTACTCCTCCCCGACCGGGGCAATCGAACCCGAAGTATCGTGAAACTCCTCAGATGCGCTCGCAGAGGACGTCTTTCCACTGGAGGAACCGTCAGAAAGTGTCTTGCTATCGGCAGAGCTTCCCGAACCACAACCGGAAAGCAACATCACAAAAACCAAAACAGCCGCCGCACCCTTTTTCCATAAAATCTTCATTCTCGATTCCTCACAAAATCCCCTTATTCGCAATCCGCTTCGCCACGATCCCGCCGAGGATGCCGACGGCCACCCCGGCGACTGTTCCGGAGATGCAGAGCACTGGCAGGTAGTAAATGAGCTTTCCCGTCTCCAAAACGCACATGGCCACGAGAATTTGCCCGAGATTGTGCGCCACGCCGCCCGCCGCGCTGATTCCGACAGGCCCGAACTTCCCGCTTTTTTTGAGAAGAAACATCACCAGAAAGCTCAAGAGTCCTCCCGCAAGCGCGTACAGCATCGCCGAGAGGTTCCCGAACGTGATTCCAACCAGCACGATCCGCACCACATTAATGCCAAATGCAGCCCCACCGCCAAGCGTAAGCAACGCCACCAGAACCACGACATTTGTCAGGCCCAGCTTCATCCCCGGCACCGCCACAAATGGCGGCAGCAAGCTCTCCAAATAGCTCAGGATCATCGCCAGGGCCACCAACAGCCCCAGCAGGGCAACCTTCCTCGTCCGCAAACCAATCCCTCCATCCTCACAAGTTAGATTTAACTAACGTATCCATCTCATAATGCCTCAATAAGCACAAATCCCCTCCCCTTTACAGGGCAGCGTATTTTCCATACACTATACTACTCTTCCATGCACCTTTCAAGAAAAAAATTCCAGCTGTACGGTTGTCCACAATGTACGGTTCTCTGTCATTCTGAGGAGCAACGCGACGAAGAATCCCGTCATATGGTAGCGAAAAAATTACGGGATTCTTCGCTTCGCTCAGAATGACAAACATTTTTTCCATGGAAGAAGATTCCTTTTCATGAGTTCATCCGTACAGGTGGAAAAA
>CADCQU010000214.1 GCA_902803635.1 uncultured Lachnospiraceae bacterium
AGATATTTCCTATGAAAATCTCTCCGCTGCTACGCAAGAAGATATTCTGTGAGCGTCTCTCCCCGGAAGTCTCGTATGTACGTTTTTCCTATCTGCGCTTGGCTCAGAATGACATTTGTCGTCTGGCAAATGCAGCGTCTTTCATTTGCCGTCACCCGTCGTTTTCTTCTTTTTCCTCTTTTCCGGGCAGGACGGCGATGCCTTTGTCTGCAAGAAACTTTTTCTCCCCGCGCGTGAGGACGGCCACCAAATCCTCCGTGACCGGCTCCCGAAGGCTGCCGTCACAAATGGCCATTAAAATGCGCATCCTCTCACTGGGGGAAAACTGGTAGAAGACAGTTGGCAGATCGACCTTGATCCGGCCGCTCAGAATGCTCTGGACGATGAAGTCCCGGTCGTGCCCCGCGAAGATGTTCTCCGGATCGAGCTCGGGTTCCTCGTCGAGGCAGAGGATTTCCTCGAAACTCACGCCGAAAATCTTCGAGAGGGTGATCAGGGTATCAATCGAGGGAGCGGACAGGCCATTTTCCCAGCGGGAGAGCGCCTGGCGCGTCACGCCGACGCGGTCGCTCAGAGCGTCCTGGGAGTAGCCCTGGCTCTGCCGAAGCTCCTGAATTCGCTTTCCGACACGGACGAAATCAATCATATTTGTCTCCTCCGAAAACGATTATAGGATGGAAGTGCCCGAAAGTCACGCAAGTGATACTTGCATTTTCTTAAGAAAATATTATAAATCACAGGTTCCGCACCTTGAATTCCCGCTCGGCCTCGCGGCGGAGATCCTTCTTGGCGATGTCGGCGCGTTTGTCGTAGAGCTTCTTGCCCTTGGCAAGGCCGATCTCAACCTTGACAAGGCTCCCCTTAAGGTAAACCTGGAGAGGCATCAGCGTGAAGCCCTTCTCGCGGATCTTCTCGCCGAGCTTGCGGATCTCGCTCTTGTGGAGCAGGAGCTTCCGCGTGCGCAGCGGGTCACGGTTGAAGATATTCCCCTTCTCGTAGGGGGAGATGTGCATCCCAACGATGTTCATCTCGCCGGCGCGGATCTCCACATAGGCCTCCTTGATGGAGCAATGCCCCATGCGGATGGATTTAACCTCCGTGCCGCAGAGGGAAATGCCGGCCTCGTACTTCTCCAGGATAAAATATTCGTGGTACGCCTTCTTATTATTCGCGATCAGCTTGATCGAATCTTTCTTTTCCATACAATTTCCCTCATGATAAACCAAGGAAACCCAAAAATATCATTCCAGCTGCACGGTTCGCCCTCAATGCAAAGTTTTCTGACATTCCCAGCGATGGCCTTTACTTCATTAATCGGCAGTTCCACACGGTTAGCCAACACTGCAACGTTTTCTGTCATTCTGAGGAGCAGCGCGACGAAGAATCCCGTTAAATGTAGCGGAAAACTTACAGGATTCTTCGCTCCGCTCAGAATGACAAGCTTTTACCTGGAAAACGAACCTTTTAATGCATGCAAACGTACAGCTCGAAATATTTATTTTGTTTACTGCTTGTCCTCCACATTATCTTCCCTCGCAACCTCCTGCTTAACCGGTGGGTAGGGGGCGACAGGCGGGTAAGGAGCCGGCTTCTCCGTGTCGGCATTTGCCGTGGTGCCTGCATTTGCCGACGGGTTTGCATTTGCCGAGGGACGCGGAGCCTGTCCCCTGTAAACTTTCGGGGCAAATGGCGCCGGCCCGCCGACTTTCCACTTCCTGTATACAAGGAAAAGGAAGGCCGCGAGTGTGACATCAATGACCAGGTAGAACACCACGGTAATCCGGTTCTGCTGCCAGGTGGCGAGCGTATACACGCAATGCGCCACGTCAAGGCAGGCAAATATCACGCCTGCAAGGGCAAATTCGCGCTTCCGCTCGACCAGGAAGGCCATCGTGCCCACCAGCATCTTCAGGAAGAAGCCTGCAATCTGGATATAGAAGAATTTCACATTCGGCGCGTCCGGCTGCGCATTCATTTGCGAGAGGGTCAGGAAAATCAGGAACACCTCCACAAAGCTCCATAAAATGTAAAATCCGCCGGTAAACTTCAAAAACAGCCGCATGAATCCGCCCTCCTCATTGTAGCGTCGTTCCTTCTATTTTACGTCAAATCCCCCCACAAGTCCATAAAAAAACTTGCAGAACCGGTTCTTTCTTCTCCGCCCTCACGACTCCAGCTGGAACTCGATCGTCCGGCTCTGCAAATCGGCATCCATCATGCGGACGCGGACCTTGTCGCCCATGCGGAGCATCCGGCCCGAGAGCCGCCCGACCAGAGCCATTTTCCGCTCGTCGAAGCTGTAGTAGTCGTCGCGAAGCGTGATTGCGCGGACAAGGCCCTCGACGGTGTTGGGCAGCTCCACGTAAGCCCCCCAGCTCGTGACCGAGGTGATGACGCCCGCAAAGGTCTCGCCCACGTGCGTGAGCATGTACTCCGCCTTTTTGAGATTTTCCGTCTCACGCTCTACCTCCGCGGCCATCCGCTCGGTGCGCGAGCAGGACTCCGCCACGTCGGGAAGAATGTCCGCGTAATGCTGCATTTTCCGCCCATCCAGCGTCCCCTCCAGGGAGTCATGGATGATGCGGTGAATCTGTAAGTCCGGATACCGCCGAATCGGGGACGTAAAATGCGTATAGTATTTCGCGGCGAGCCCGAAATGCCCCTCACATACGGGCGAATAGCGCGCCTGCTGCATGGCCCGAAGGAGCAGGCGGCTCAGCATCTCCTCCGCCGGATGATCCTCCAGCCCCTTTAGGGCCTTCTGAATCTCCTTCGGCGTGATCTTCTGCTTGTGCTTCGTAATCACGGCATCCTGCGCGTGCATCATGGAAATCACGCGCTCAATCTTCTCCGGGTCCGGCTCGCCGTGCACGCGGTAGAGAAACGGAACGTCCGCCTTCTCAAAGGCCTCCGCCACGGTCTCGTTGCAGGCGAGCATGAAGTCCTCGATCAGCTCCGTCGCGCAATTTGACCGCTCCGCGACAACCTCCACGGGCACGCCATTTGCATCCAGACGGATTTTCGCCTCGGGAAAGTCGAAATCGATGGCACCGCGCCGGCGACGCTGCTGACGAAGACGTTTCGAGAGCTCGTACATTTGCCGAAGCATTGGCAAATGGTCCGCGTAGCGTTCCGAAAGCTTCAGGGGTTCCTCCTCCAGAAGGGCGCGGACATCCGGGTAGCTCATCCGCTCATCAACGCGGATCACGCTCTTGACAATCTTGTGCGCAAAAATGCGCCCGTCGGGGGCGATTTTCATGAGCACCGAGAGGGCCAGCCGGTCCTCGCCCGCGTTGAGTGAGCAAATGCCGTTTGAAAGCTTCTCGGGGAGCATCGGGATGACGCGGTCGGCCAGATACACCGAGGTGCCGCGATGCAGGGCCTCGCGGTCAAGCGCGGAGCTCTCCGGTACATAGTGCGCGACGTCGGCGATATGTACGCCGAGAACGTAATTCTCCCCTTCCATGTACAAAGAGACGGCATCGTCGAGATCCTTCGCGTCCGGGCCATCGATGGTCACCATTTGCCAGCCCCGGAAATCCTCCCGGCCAAAGAGCTCGTGTGGCAGGACGTGGTCCGGGATGCGCTCGGCCTGGCCGAGGACACGGTCGGAGAAGGTCATGGGGAGCTCCATGGCCCTCGCGATGGCCAGGATGTCGGTACCGGCCTCCTCCTCGCTGCCAAGGATCTCGGTGATTTCGCCGGTCGGGAGGCTCCCCTTGGTTCCGTAACTCTCGATGCGGACGACCACCTTGTCGCCGGGCTGGGCGCCGGCCGCCTTCGAACGCTCCACGATGACCTCCTTCGCAAAGCGGAGGTCATCGCACTGCACGAAGGAAGCGCTCCGGTGACGGCGGTAGGTGCCGACAATTACCGGAAGGCCGCGCTCGATGATTTTCCGTACCACGCCCTCGCGCCGCCGCCCCCCCTGGTCCGGCAGAAGCAGGATTTCCACGCGGTCCTTGTGGAGGGCTTCGCCGACGCACGAGGATGGGATGAACACGTCCTCCTCCAACACGCTCCCCTCGTCCGGCGTCACGAAGCCAAAGCCCCGCGGATTCCCCGTAAAGACCCCCTGCAAGGTCTCCGTCTTCGCACCCTTCCGGGCACGGGAATTTGTGATTCTTTTTCTATGGAATGTATGCATAGCTTCCTTTCTTTTTTATTTTCAATAAGATTTTCTATAGAAAAAGCCCCTGCAGTGTCTGCAGGGACTTTCATTCGCTCATTTTTTTACGCATTGAGGAACTGCATGGAGAGCACGATTGAGAGGACAAAGAAAATCACGGCCATAATCTTGGTCGCCTTCACCAGTTTGCCCTCCATGGAGCGCCCCTTGTTCTGTCCCCAGTACGTGTCCGCAGCTCCGGCAATCGTGCCGAGACCGGCCGACTTGCCCTCCTGCATCAAAACGAGCACCACAAGACCGATACAGTTGATGACATAGATAATGGTAAGAATTATTTTTAAGATCTGCATATCGCACCTCTCTTGACAAGCTAAATGCTATTCTACCACGCTCTCCACCGTATCGCAAGGATTTTTTTATTTATTTTTTACACCTATCGATATAGTTGTTACAATTCAGGTGACCCTTCGGTTCTGTCATTCTGAGGAGCGAAGCGACGAAGAATCCCGTCAACTTTGCGAGAGACCTTACGTGATTCTTC
>CADCQU010000215.1 GCA_902803635.1 uncultured Lachnospiraceae bacterium
ATTTTCCGCTTGCTTTCCTCCTGCGGCTGTGTTATAGTCTTGATTTGTGAGAATTTCTAATCAATTTCCTTGTCTCCTGCAAATGCGGGGGGCCGGAGTCCAAAAGGAGGAATCAACCAGATGAAAAAGTACGAATTAGCACTGGTCGTCTCGGCAAAGCTTGATGACGAGGCGCGTGCCGCGGTCGTCGATAGGGCGAAGAGCTACATCGAGCGCTTTGGCGGCGAAATCGGCGAGACCGAGGAGTGGGGCAAGCGCAAGCTCGCTTACGAGATCCAGAAGGAGCGCGAAGGCTTCTATTTCTTCATCCACTTCGAGGGCGAGGGCGAGTGCCCGAACGAGCTTGAGAAGCGTATGCGCATCATGGACAACGTTCTTCGTTATCTCGTGGTCGCCAAGGATGAGAACGACACCTTCAAGGTGAGCCCGGACAAGGGCAACGAGGCGCCTGTGGAAGCCGAGGAAGACGACGATGTCGAAATCGAGGCTCCCGCGATGGAGGAGGCCGAGGACGAGGCTGAGGAAGAGGCCGTCGAGGAGACCGAGGCTGAATAAGCTGACGAGGCGAAGACCGCAAGAGTCCGAGGGAACTGCCAGAATAGAAACGTGCCGTATTTTTTCTGGAATTGTTCCAAAGGGGAGGCGCGTTCGGATTCCGAAACGCAGCCGCCGCAAAGGTAAGGATTCTAAGTGTAACATACATTACCCGCTTTCCGGAAACATTTTCAGAAAGAAGAGGTTAAGAGATGAATGTTGTTATTATGATGGGTCGTTTGACCAAGGAACCGGAGATCCGTTATGCGGCAAATGGAACGGGCATGGCGATTGCCAATTATAGCCTCGCTGTGGACCGCCGTTTCAAGCGCGAAGGCCAGCCCACCGCGGACTTTTTTGACTGCCGGTGCTTTGGCAAGCAGGCGGAATTCGTGGAGAAGTACCTTCACAAGGGAACGAAGATCGTTATTACGGGTTCGCTTCAGAACGATAATTACCAGGGTCGCGATGGCCGCATGGTTTACCACAACCAGATTATCGTTGAGAACCACGAATTTGCCGAGAGCAAGTCTGCAAATCCGAATGCTGGTGCCTACGTCCCGCAGGAACCGGCGGCCATGCAGCGCAGTGCGCAGCCGGCCCCGCAGGAAGCCCCGAGCCCGGTCGGGAATGATTTCATGAACATCCCGGACGGCATCGACGAGGAGCTCCCGTTTAACTAAAGCGAACATTTGACGAAAAACCGCCATCCGGGGGATGGCGGGGGAAGAGAAAATAAGGAGAATAACCATGGCTTTTCAGAAGAATAGCGAAGGCCGCGAGGGCGGTTTCAGGAGGAAGCAGGGTGGCTTCCGCAGGCGCAAGAAGGTCTGCACGTTCTGCGGCAAGACCGAGGAGCTTAGCTACAAGGATGTCTCGACGCTTCGGAAGTACATCTCCGAGCGCGGCAAGATCCTTCCGAGAAGGATTACCGGTACCTGCGCGAAGCACCAGCGCGCCGTGACGCTCGCTGTCAAGCGTGCCCGCCACCTGGCCATCCTTCCGTACGTTCAGGACTAATCCTTTCTGGGACGTAATATTCCACGAAATTCACGTGGGAAACGCTTTTGTGAGCGTCTTGTTTATGTTATAATGAAGCCGTCATTACGTTTTCCTGTAATGACGGCTTTGTGGTATTGTAGGATACAAATCAAGGGCAGGAAAGTAGGCGTTTTTCTGTCTTGCTCAGGATGGCGGACATTCCATTAATGACATTAGGAAAAAATATACAACATTTGCAGGTTACTGACGACGAGGAAGGAGGAGGAAATGGAACAGCTTGCGCTTTCGGTACGAATCCGCAAATTTTTAGAGTGGCCGTTCTGGCTCTCGCCCCTTTGGGCGCTTCTTTGCGTTATCCTCTACTTCGTTGCCGGAATCGGGGCCGCCGTCGCCGCCGGCATTTGCCTCGTCGTGTACCTGGCGGCCGCGATTTTCCTCTATCGCATGCAGCGGCCGCGGATTGCGGGCGAGCTGTTGGACTTCGCTACGAGCTACGGTCAGGTCCAGAACCGCGTCCTGCGGGAATTTGTCCTGCCGTATGCCTTGCTCGACCTTAACGGCAACGTCCTCTGGATGAACGACGAGCTTCTTGGCATCACCGGGCGGGAGCACGGCTACCACCGCTCGATTACCGCAATCTTCCCGGAAATTACGAAGGATCAGCTGCCCGGCAAGGATCCGCAGACCGAGTGTACGGTGCCCTATAAGGACAAGGTTTACCAGGCGGCCATGCAGAAGATTGTCATGGAGGAGCTGATGCCTGATGCCAACGCCGTCCCGGACGACTATTCGGCCATCGCGCTCTACCTCTTCGATGAGACGGAGCTGACGCGACTTGGCGAGGAGGCGGAGGCCAACCGCCTCGTGTTCGGGCTTCTCTGTCTCGACAACTACGACGAGGTCGTCGAGAAGGGTGATGACCTGCAGAAGTCCCTGCTCCTGGCGCTCATTGAGCGCAAGATCAACCGGTATTTTTCGGATGTGGACGGCTTTGTCCGGAAGACTGACAACTACAACTATTTCTTCCTGATCCGAAAGAAGAGCTTTGACGAGCTGGAGCGCGAGCGCTTCAAGATCCTGGAGGATGTCAAAGCCGTCAACGTTGGAAATGAGTCGGCCATGACCATTTCCGTGGGCATCGGCTTCGGCGCGGATTCCTATCTGGAAAATGCGGAGGCCGCGCACCGGGCGATTGAGCTTGCGCTTGGCCGCGGCGGCGACCAGGTGGTCATCCGCGAGGGCTACAACACCCGCTACTTCGGCGGGAAGACGGAGACGATGGAGAAATATACCCGTGTCAAGGCGCGTGTCAAGGCCCAGGCGCTCAAGGAGATCGTGAGCAGCAAGGACGCGGTGCTCGTCATGGGGCACAAGATCCCGGACGCCGACGTCCTCGGCGCGGCGGTGGGCATTTACCGGTGCGCAAAGAGCATCGACAAGCCGGCCCACATCGTCATGGACAGCCCGCCGGAGGCCATCCGCGTCATGGTGGAGAGCTTTACCAAGAGCTCCGAGTACGGCGACGATATGTTCATCAGCGGCCGCACGGCCCGGGAGATGGTCGGCGACAACGTGGTCGTGGTCGTCGTGGACACCAACAAGCCGGATTATACCGAGTGTGAAGATTTGCTGCGCCGTACGAACTCCGTGGTCGTGCTCGACCACCACCGCCAGGGGCGCGAGATCATTGAAAATGCGGTGCTCTCGTACATCGAGCCCTACGCCTCCAGCGCCTCCGAGATGGTCGCCGAGGTCGTCCAGTATTTTGACGACAAATTGCGCCTCCGCCCGCGTGAGGCGGATGCCCTTTACGGCGGCATTATGGTGGACACGAGCAATTTCCTGACGCGCACGGGCGTGCGTACCTTCGAGGCCGCTGCCTACCTGCGTCGCAGCGGCGCGGATGTCACGCGCATCCGGAAAATGTTCCGGGACAGCATGGATGACGTGCGCGCGAAGGCGGCGGGAATCGCCGGGGCGGAAATCTTTGACGACTCCTTCGCCATTTCCGTGTGCGAGAGCGAGGGCCTTCGGAGCCCGACGGTCGTTGCGGCCCAGACGGCCAATGAACTGCTCTCGATTGTCGGGGTGAAGGCCTCATTTGTCCTCACGGATTATAACAACATGATTTATATCAGTGCCCGCGCCATCGACGAGGTAAACGTACAGCTCATCATGGAGCGCCTCGGCGGCGGCGGACACCTCAACATTGCCGGCGCGCAGCTCCCCGACACCACGGTGGAGGAGGCGATCCGGCTGCTCAAGGACACCCTCCGCGTCATGCGCGAGGAGGGGGATATTTAAGGAGGTTCTTATGAAGGTTATCTTATTGGAAGATGTGAAGTCGGTTGGCAAGAAGGACGACATCGTCAATGTTTCGGACGGCTATGCCCGCAACATGCTCCTCCCGCGCAAGCTCGGCGTGGAGGCCACCCCGAAGAACATGAAGGACATCCAGCTCAAGAAGAAGCACGAGGCCCGCATCGCGGCGGAGGAGCTTCAGAAGGCCCAGGCCTTTGCCGAGGAGCTCGCGAAAATGACCGTGAACGTCCCGATCAAGGTCGGCCAGTCCGGCCGCACCTTCGGCTCCGTCTCCACCAAGGAAATCGCCGAGGCCGCGAAGAGCCAGCTCGGACTCGACCTCGACCGCAAGAAGATGGTCCTCGACAACCCCATCAAGGAGCTCGGCACGGTCAAGGTACCCGTGAAGATCCACCCGAAGGTCACCGCCCAGCTCGCAGTGAACGTGGTCGAGGCGAAGGCGTAAAAAGGAGCCTGGCATGGAAGAAGTCGTCAAGAGAATACCGCCGCACTCCCTGGAGGCGGAAAAATCCGTCATCGGGTCCATGCTCATGGGCGAGGACGCGGTGACGGCCGCCGCCGAGGTCCTTGTGCAGGAGGATTTTTACGAAAAGCCCTACGGCATCCTCTTCGAGACGATGCGGCAAATGAACGAGGAGGGCAAGGCGGTGGACCTGGTGACGCTGACCGACCGTCTGCGCACGGCAAATGTCCCCGCCGAGGTGCTGGACATGGCCGTGATCCAGGACATCCTGAACGCCGTCCCCTCGCAGGCCAATATCCGCGAGTACGCCCGCATCGTCTCCGAGAAGGCCCAGCTCCGCCGGCTCATCCGCGTGATGTCTGAGATTGAGAACGACTGCTACCAGGAAAAGGAGGCCGTCGGGGACATTTTTGAGAAGGCCGAGAAAAATGTCTTCGCGGTCCTGCAACAAAAGTCGACGGACGAAAATGTCCCCATCCGGGACATCGTTGCGGCGACTCTTGCCCGGATTGACGAGGCCGCCAGGGCCCGCAGCCCGGTCACGGGCCTTCCGACGGGCTTCGACGACCTGGACCACAAGACGGCCGGCTTCCAGAAATCCGACTTCATCCTTGTCGCCGCTCGTCCCTCGATGGGCAAGACCGCCTTCGTCCTCAATATCGTCGACTACATGGCCATGCGGCGGCGGATTCCCTGTGCGCTCTTTTCGCTGGAAATGTCCCGCGAGCAGCTGATGAACCGTCTCTTCGCTCTGGAGTCCATGGTCGATGCCCAGAAGCTCCGCACCGGCAAGCTCGACGACAACGACTGGGGGAAGCTCGTGGAGGGCGCGGGCATTATCGGCAACTCCGGCCTCATCATCGACGACACCCCCGGCATCAATTTGCAGCAGTTCCGCTCCAAGGCCCGCAAATACAAGCTCGACCACGATATCCAGATCATTTTCATCGACTATTTGCAGCTCATGACCGGCGGCGGGCGGGGCGGTGAGAACCGCCAGCAGGAAATATCCGATATTTCCCGTGCGCTGAAATCGCTGGCGCGTGAACTGGGGATTCCTATCGTTGCCCTCTCGCAGCTAAACCGCAGCGTCGAGCAGCGGGACGACCACCGGCCCATGCTTTCCGACCTCCGTGAATCCGGGGCCATCGAGCAGGACGCCGACGTCGTCATGTTCATCTACCGCGACGACTATTATAATAAGAACAGTGACGATAAGGGCTTCGCGGAGATCATCATTGCCAAGCAGAGAAATGGCCCCATCGGGACCGTCAAGCTCGTCTGGATCCCGCAGTTCACGAAATTCGCCAACGCCTCCGAGAAGAAGAACAAGGCGGCGGGGGAGTGACAGTAATTTACAAAGAAAAAGCCCTTCCCAGAGGGTCAACTGAACAGAGTAACGAAAATCCAAAAAGAGGGAGATTCTTTGCATCTTCCTCTTGCTTTTTTTATCATTTTCGGGTATCTTAAAATGCACGGAAATCTGTCGAGACTGCATTGCCTTTTTCACGGCGTGCGGCGAGTTACGGGTATCCAAAAACGCACGGAAATCTCATTTCCGCGTGAGAAACGCCCGAGAGCGTTTTTCGCATTCATCATAACCCCGAAGAGGAGAAGCGCGGAAGGTAAGGCAGAAGGCATTTGCCGCGCAGATCGCAAGGCCTGCCAGGCAGGCAGAGGAGGTAAAATGTACACGTTGGAAGACATCGCGAAGGTTGATCCGGAGGTCGCAGGCCTCATCCAGGCGGAATTTGAGCGCCAGAACTCCCACATCGAGCTGATTGCTTCGGAGAACTGGGCGAGCAAGGCCGTCATGTCGGCCATGGGTTCCGTTCTCACCAACAAATACGCCGAAGGTTACCCGGGCCACCGCTATTACGGCGGCTGCCAGTGCGTCGACGAAATCGAGCAGCTGGCCATCGACCGTGCCAAGGAGCTTTTCGGCTGCACCTACGCCAATGTCCAGCCCCACTCCGGTGCCCAGGCGAACTTTGCCGTTTTCTTCGCGCTTTTGAAGCCCGGCGATACCTTCATGGGCATGAGCCTCGACGAGGGCGGCCACCTCTCCCACGGTTCGTCGGCAAATGTTTCCGGCACCTACTTTCACGCGGTTCCCTACGGCGTGGATGCAAATGGCTTCATCGACTACGATGCCTGCGAGCGCATCGCGAAGGAGTGCAAGCCAAAGCTCATCATCGCCGGTGCCTCCGCCTACTGCCGGACCATCGATTTTGCGCGGATGCGTGCGATCGCGGATTCCGTCGGCGCTTACCTCATGGTGGACATGGCCCACATCGCCGGCCTCGTGGCCACCGGCCAGCATCCGAGCCCGATTCCGTATGCGGACGTTGTCACGACGACGACCCACAAGACCCTCCGCGGCCCGCGCGGCGGCATGATCCTCTCCTCGGCCGAATTTGCCAAGGAGCACAAGCTCAACAAATGCATCTTCCCGGGAACGCAGGGCGGCCCGCTGATGCACGTCATCGCCGCGAAGGCCGTCATGCTCAAGGAGGACCTCTCCGACGAGTACAAGGAGTACGGCCGCCGCATCGTCGAGAACGCGAAGGCGCTGGCGAAGGGCCTGACCGATCGCGGCGTGAAGCTCGTGAGCGGCGGAACCGACAACCACCTCATGCTTGTCGACCTCCGCGGCACCGGCATCACCGGCAAGGAGCTGGAGGCGCGTCTTGACAGTGCGCATATCACGGCAAATAAGAACACGGTTCCGCAGGAGCCGCTCTCGCCCTTCGTCACCTCCGGCGTCCGTCTCGGCACCCCGGCGGTCACGACCCGCGGCATGAACACGGAGGATATGGACGTCATCGCAGAGGCCATCGCTCTCGTCATCAAGGACGAGGCAAATGTCCCCGCCGCTCGCGCCCTCGTCAAGACCCTCACTGACAAATATCCGCTGGACTAAGAACCGAAACAGGAGAGAAATATGTTCAAGAAGAAATCCCAGAGAATTATAGCGGGCGTCATCTGCGCCATCATCGTCGCCGCCATGGTCCTGGCCGTCCTGATGCCGGCCTTCGGACATTGAATAATTGCCTGTCATCCTGAGCCGAGCGCAGCGAGAGCGAAGGATCTTATGAAAAAAACCGGCGTTCCCCCCTTGAACGGAGAGGAACGCCGGTTTTTTTATATACAGAGCCGCGGAGCGAACATTTGCCACATCCCTCACACCAGCACCAGCGAGAACACGAACTCGGTCCCTGTGTTCTCCGTGCTGGTCACCGTGATGGTCTGCCCGTGGGCCGTGAGGATCTCCTTCACGATGGAAAGCCCGAGGCCGGAACCCTTCCGGTCCTTCCCCCGCGAGGTATCCCCCTTGAAGGAACGGTCAAAGATGCGCGGAAGGTCGGAGGCGGGAATGCCCATGCCCTCGTCCCGCACCGAGACGAAGCATTTGCCGTGGCGGATCGAGGATTCGAGCTCGATGGCCGCGCCGCGGTCGCTGAACTTGATGGCATTGTCGAGGAGGTTGTAGATGACCTGCTGGATCTTCTCGCGGTCCGCCCGCACGAGGAGCTCGTCGCCGGTCAGAAGAAGGCGGATGGAAATCTTCTTCTTCCGGCAGGAACCTTCGAAGACCTCCGCCGTTGCACGGAGCAGGGCGTTGATATCGAAATCCGACAGGGTGAGGGTTGCCTCGCCCGTCTTCATTTTTTCCAGCGAGAGCACCTGCGAGGTCAGCTTTTCCAGCCGCTCCGCCTCCCCGCGGATGACCGCAAGGTAGTGCGCGTGCATTTCCGGCGGGATTGTGCCGTCCGTCATGGCCTCCGAGAAGCCCTTGATGGAGGTGAGCGGCGAGCGCAGGTCGTGGCTGATGTTCGCGAGGAAGGCCGTCTGGTACTCGTTGCTCTTTTTGAGCTCGATGGCCATGAGGTTCAGGGTGCTGGCCAGCTCGCCCAGCTCGTCCCGCGCCTCGTGGTGGATGCGGTGAGAGAGGTTGCCCGAGGCAAATTGCCGCGCCCCGTAGGTGATTTCCTGCAGGGGGCGGTCGATGGCGAGGACGAAGAAAAGAAGGAGGCTTAAGGCCAGTGCAAGGTTAACGGCGACCACGATGTCCACAACCCACATAAGCTCCTCGCGCTCGGCCTCCACGATGGACATCGGCAGGCAGACCGCAACGTAGCCCTGCGGGCGGTAATCATCGAGGACGGGCAGAAGGACGGAGAGATGGCTCTCGGAATAATATCCGAAGAAATCGCCGATTTCATAGAAGCCGGGGCCGAAGGAGGCATAGTTGAACTCCCTTAGTGTCCCCTGGGGCTCCTCCGAGTAGCTCTTTGAAGAGTCGAGGAGAACTTGCCCGGAAAGGTCAAGGAGCAGGATGCGGGCGTCATTTGCCTCCGTAAGGAACTGGCTGCTTGCATGGAAATGCCGGAGGAGGTCGCCTTCGTCCGTGGAGTTCCGTGTGTCATGGGCAACAATCTCCTGCGCCAGCCGGTAGAGGCTCTCGGCATGGGTTTTTACCCGTTCGTCCTCCACCAGCTGCCGCCCGAGGAGCGAGGCCACGAAAAAGGAGAGGAGCGCCAGAAGGAAGTACAGCCCGGATATTTTCAGTAAAAGCCCGCGCTTCATGGCTCACACCTTCACCTCGAATTTGTACCCAATCCCCCAAACCGTCGCGATCCGCCAGGTGGCGTGGTCGTGGATTTTTTCGCGAAGCCTTTTAATATGCACATCGACCGTCCGCGTATCCCCCACGTATTCATAGCCCCAGATGTGGTCAAGAAGCTGCTCCCGCGTAAAGACCTGGTTCGGCTGCGACGCGAGGAAGTAGAGCAGCTCCAGCTCCTTCGGAGGCATTTCGACGTTCTCCCCCCGGTAGGTCACGGAATAGTTGGTCCGGTTCACCTCAAGGTCCGGGTAGCGGGCGATTTTTGCACCCTTCGGCGTCGCGACCGTAAGGGTCGGCACGGCCTTGTAACGCCGGAGCACGGCCTTTACCCGCGCTACCAGCTCCTTCGAGTCGAAGGGCTTGATGATGTAGTCATCAGCCCCCAGCTCCAGCCCGAGCACCTTGTCGAAGGTTTCGCCCTTGGCGGAGAGCATGATGATCGGCGTGTCCTTCTGCGCCCGGATTTCACGGCAGACCTGGTACCCGTCCTTCCCCGGAAGCATGAGGTCGAGCAGCACCAGGTCCGGCTGGAAGGTCGTAAAAAGCCGAAGCGCCTCCTCGCCGTCCTCCGCCGTCTTCGTCTCGAACATTTCCTTTCCCAGATAGAGGGATATCAAATCCGCTATATGCATATCGTCATCAACAATTAATATTTTCTGTTTATCAGACATAAGTACCCCCCTATTATTTCAACTCCGCAATTGTCACGCCTGCGTCTCCCTCTCCGTATTCGCCGAGGCGGAAGCTCTTCACATGCTTGTTTTTCTTCAAATATCCGTGGACGCCCGTCCGGAGCGCGCCGGTCCCCTTCCCGTGCACGATTCGCACGGATGGCAAATGCGCGAGCGCCGCGTCGTCGAGGAATTTGTCGAGTTCCATCGTGGCCTCACTCACGGTCTTGCCGAGAAGGTTAATCTCCGTGGTTGCATTTGCCGACTTCTGCATCCGGAGCTTCCCGGTCGAGGTCTTCTCCATGCCCGGCCCCTTGATTTCCGTCTCGTCAATTTTTTCGAGGTCGGTCATCCGCACCTTCGTCCGCATGATGCCGAGCGTCACGAAGAGCCAGCCCTTCGAATCCGGCAGGCTGCTCACCGTGCCCTTGAGGTTTAAGCTGATGACCCGCACCGCGTCCCCGATGTGGATGTCCTTCACCGTGAGGTTCCCCTCGCTCTTTTTCTCGGAAATGTCCCCGATGCGTTCGTTCATCTCCCCGATGCGCGTCCGCAGCTCCTGCCGTACCTGCTCCATCTCCTTGCCGGAGGGGATTCCGCCGTGCTTGGCGAAATAGCTGATGGCCTTGTCCGCGGCATCCTTCGCCTCCTGGAGGATCTGGCGGGCCTCCTGGGAGGATGCGGCGATCATTTTCTGCTTCTGCTCCTCCAAATGCGCCTTCTGGTATTCCAAATCCTTCTGCAGCCGTTCGACCTCGCGCCGTGTGGCCTCGGCCGTCTCCTTCTCCTTCTCAAGGCTCCGACGACGGGCCTCCAAATCCGAGATTACGTCCTCGAAGGTCTCGGCCTGATCGGAGAGCAAGCCCTTCGCCTCCTCGATGATGGCTTCGGAGAGTCCTAATTTTCTGGATATGGCAAATGCGTTGCTCTTACCGGGGACTCCGATGAGGAGCCGGTAGGTGGGCGAGAGCGTTTCCACGTCAAATTCGCAGGAGGCGTTCTCGACGCCGGGCGTCTGCAGCGCGTAAATCTTGATCTCGCTGTAGTGCGTGGTCGCGAGCGTGCGGATGCCTCGCTGGTGGAGGCTGTCTAGGATAGCCACGGCGAGCGCGGCGCCCTCCGTCGGGTCCGTCCCGGCGCCCAGCTCGTCGAAGAGCACGAGCGAGTCCGGCGCGGCCACATCCAGAAACTCCACGATATTGGTCATATGGGAAGAGAAGGTTGACAGGCTTTGCTCAATGCTCTGCTCGTCGCCGATGTCCGCGTAAACCTCGGAGAAGAGGGAAATGCGGCTGCGGTCGCCGGCCGGGATATGGAGGCCGGAGAGTCCCATGAGGACGAGAAGGCCGGTCGTCTTGAGCGTCACGGTCTTGCCGCCGGTGTTCGGGCCGGTGATGACCAGAAGGTCGAAATCCTCCCCGAGTCGCACGTCGATCGGGACGACTTTCTTCTTATTAATAAGGGGGTGGCGGGCCTTCCGCAGCTCGATGACGCGGTCCATACCGACCAGCGGCTTCGTGGCGTTCATGTCCACCGCGAGCTTCGCACGGGCGAAGATGAAGTCGAGGGAACGCATGCCCTCGTAGTCCGCGCGGATGAAGCCGGTGCTCTGCGCAAGCTCCTCGGAGAGCCGCGCAAGAATGGCCTCGATCTCTTTTTGCTCCGCGATCTCCAGCTCGCGGATCTCGTTGTTAAGCCGGACGACCGAGGCCGGCTCGATGAAAATGGTCGAGCCGGAGGAGCTCATGTCGTGGACGAGGCCGGAGACCTGCCCCTTGTGCTCCGCCTTGACCGGGATGCAGTACCGCCCGTCGCGGGTCGTGACCAGTGCGTCCTGGAGGTATCCTGGATGCGAGGAGATGATCTTATTGAGCTCCGTGTGGATGCGCTCGCCCGCCGCCTTGATGTTCCGGCGGATGTTGCGCAGGTTCGAGGAGGCCGTGTCCGCAATCTCGTCCTCCGAGAGGATGCAGCGGCGCACCTCCGCGACCGTCTGCGTAAGCGGCTCCAGTGAGCGGAAGAGCGGGTCGAGCACGTCGTCCGGCGTGTCCTCGCGATCATGCCGACCGTAGGCCCGCACCAGGGCCGCGTTCTCCAGCATTTTCGTGATCGTCAGAATCTCGTGGATGCCGAGGCTGCTCCCCAGCTCCAGACGCCTGAGCGAGAGTCCCACGTCCGCCGTGTTCCCGAAGGAAATGCTCCCCTTCGCGAAAATCCGGCTCACCGCCGCCGCCGTCTCCGCCTGCATTTGCTCAATCTCCGGCAGGCTGTCCTTCGGCAGAAGGGCGCGGCAAAGCTCCTTCCCCGGCTGCGAGCTCGCATGCTCCTCCAGCATTTGCAAAATCTTATCGTATTCCAGCGTTTTCAACGCCTTCTCATTCATCCAAAGCACCCCCGTTCTTCATGATATTTTAAGTGCCGGGCTCCCTGTCCGT
Organism: uncultured Lachnospiraceae bacterium; assembly: GCA_902803635.1. Taxonomy (GTDB): domain Bacteria; phylum Bacillota; class Clostridia; order Lachnospirales; family Lachnospiraceae; genus Chordicoccus. The sequence goes on from CADCQU010000215.1 coordinate 12,058, forward strand.
CCCCGGCAAAGCAGTCTGACATTTTCCATAAATTTCTACATATACATTGTACTCCAAACCGGCCCATTGGGAAAGCAATTCTTTTCTTTTTCTAACAAGTTTGACCAAATGAAAAAATTCCCGAGAAACATTATGGAAACGTTCCAAAACATTCATATTCTGTTCACATCTATTTGCTAAAGTATTTTTAATGATTTTTCGGGCAGGTTTTGTTTATTTTGACGCAATAGGTGCAAAACTGGAGTATTCACAGAAGCATAGGTGATGGCCTTGGAACAAAACGATTGGAATGACCCGGCAAATGCCCCCGACGAGGGCGAGGAGTCTTACTCCTTTATAGAGGAGCACGTGAAGAAGCGTCCGCTTGATCGGCGGAAGCTTTTTCGTGATGTTCTGCGCATCGTGCTTGCCGGAGCCCTCTTTGGAGCCGCCGCCGGTCTGGTCTTTTTTTTCATTGTCCAAAATGCCCTGCCCGTAGGTTCGAGCGGGGGTTCCCTTCTGACCGAGGCTCCGGACGTGATCGCCGTGGCCTCGCCGACACCCGAACCCGAGGAGGATGTAACCGCCATCGCCGCAACATCGGGTGCTTCTACAGAGGATGCGGCAAATGCACAGACCGGAAGTGATAAATCTGGGAATGAAAAATATGATTCTTCGACGGACAACACATCGGAAACCAAGGGTGGAAAAAACGATTCTTCGATGAACAACTCGTCGGAAAAAAGGGGCGGAGAAGACGGTTCTTCGATGAGCAACACATCGGAAACCAAGGAAGGAAAAACTGGCTCCTCCACAAAGGATTCTTCAGAAAAGACGGAAACCGGGGACGGAAAAGCTGGTTCTTCAACGAAGGACAATTCCGAAAAGATGGAAACCGGGGACGGAAAAGCTGGCTCTACGACGAAGGAAAGTTCGGACAAAAAGGAATCCAAGGACGGAAAAAATGCTTCCTCCTCGAAAAACAACGGAAAGGACACCTCGGCGCAGGCCAATGACAAGGACGGCGAACCTGCTTCTGCGATGAACCTCACGCCCACGCCCACGCCGACCGTGGAGGAGCTGGAGACCGAGGCTCTGCGGAGCTACGAACGCGTTCAGGCCGCCTTTCGGCGCATCTCCGCCGAGACGCTCCGGCACATGGCTATCGTCACCTCCACCCACAGCGCGGTCAGCGGCATTTTCAGCACGGGGGAGGCGGATTCCACAAGCAGCGCCCTCATCCTCGGACGGGACAACCGCCGCATTTTCCTGCTCCTTGACCATCTGCCTGCCGGGGACGTACACCAGGTGACATTTGCCAACGGAGCGAGCGCCGCGGCCAGGCTTTGCGCAACCGACCCGACCACGAATCTTACGGTACTTACGGTGCTTCTCCGGGACCTGGATGCGGAAACGCGGGCAACCTTAACGCCGGCCGAGCTTGGGAATTCCTATAGCCTCAAGAACGGCGACCTTGTCCTTGCCGTGGGCGCCCCGCTCGGAATACAGGGCGAATACTGCTTTGGCTCTGTTATGTCAACGGAACATCCCTATTACGTGACCGACCGCGAGTACGGCCTCCTTACCACCTCGATGCAG
>CADCQU010000216.1 GCA_902803635.1 uncultured Lachnospiraceae bacterium
AACTTACGGGATTCTTCGCTTCGCTCAGAATGACAATGCCTTTGCATCGAAAATAGTCATTTCGTAAGGGCCGCCTGAACAGTAACATTTCTCTTACTGCTGATACTCCGGGCATCTGTTCTCACACACGAGGTGCTTCCCCGAGGCCTGGTTCGGAATCTCGTCGACATACGTGACCGTAATCTCGGCATCATCGCCAAGGTACCGGCGGTAGGAGGCCACGAGGCTCTCCTCGTCCACCTTCCCCTCCTCGCCGTTCACGAGGATCTCGTAGCGCGTCCGCTCCCACTGGATGCATTTAGCCTGGCGCACCGTAGACTCCAAATCGATGAGCACGTTCATAAAGCAGTGGATCGACAGCGGCTCCCCCTTCGTATTAAAGAGAAGCGACCCGCGGCGGCCGTAAATCTCCGTGAAATACCCGTGCTTCCGCCCCCGCTCGTCAATGACCTCGATATACTTGCCGGTGTCGCCCGTATCGTACCGGATCATCGGGAAGGCCTTGTTGTAGTAATCCGTGACCACGATACGGCCCAGCTCGCCCTCCTCCACCGGCTCGTCGGAATCGAGCTTCAATATCTCAATTTTATAGTTAAAGAGATCGACAATGTAGCGATCCACCCCCTGCAGGTTCGCCGCGATAAAGCCATTCTCGTTGTTCCCGTACGAGAGCACCGGCGGGAAGCCGAACACCTCGCGGATGGCCTCCTCCGTCGCCTTCGGCAGGGCCTCACCCATCGAAAAGATAAACTCGACGCTCCATTTGGAGATATCCACGTTGTTCTTCTGGATGTATCCGACCAGCGCGGTCAGGGCGCTCGAATACGCCACGATTGCCTGGATTTTTTCCTTCTTTAATCTTTGGCAAATTCCCGCAAGCGCCTCGTCCCCCATATTTGAGATGTCATACATCATCAAATTGTTGACGAAGCTCTTCTTTTTGGAAATGACGTTCTTGCCCTCGATCCAGACGCGGAATTCCGCCCGCCGCATGCCGAGGCGGAAGCCGTTGAGCTCGAATACCGTGAGCATGTTGGAGTAGACGTGCTCCATCTTCTCGCGGTCCGCGTAGACGAAAAATGGCACACCCGTGGAGCCGGAGGTGGTGAGGCGCGAAAGCTCCTCCACCCGCATCGCGTACTCGTCCGAGAGCAGCTCCTCCCGGTGGTCGACGTAGTCCGTCTTCTTCATCACCGGGAAGTCCACCAGCGACTCCCCCGCATTTGCATAAAACGCGCAGTGCTCCCGGGCATAGTCGAGGAGCTTTCTCACCCGGCGCTCCTCGTAATCGGGTGAAATCCCCGTCAGGAACCTCTTTTTATTCGCCTCCAGGAGCCGCTCCTTCCCGCCCCCGTGAAGCTTATCCAAGGTATTATACGCCGTTCTCCGCAAAACCTCTCCCGTCTGCATTTTCTATATCTCCTATTTCTCATTATACAAAAAATCTATCAATTTTTCCCCTCTCAGTCTGTAGACACTGAAAGTCTGCACCCCTCTCAGTCGGCTTCGCCGACAGCTCCCCCTTAGGGGGAGCCAAGTGGTAAGCGAACAAATAACCGCCTCTCCTCTTGCCTCCCCCTCAAGGGGGAGGTGGCACGGCGACCCCTCTCAGTCGGCTTCGCCGACAGCTCCCCCTTAGGGGGAGCCAAGTGTGACGGAGAGGGGCTTATTTTCTCCCCGCCCCATAGAATCCGAACACAAATACCGCCACGACGCGCACCACATTTGCGATGAGCACGGCCAGCGAAAAACCGGCAAGGCTTGCATTTGTCATCGTAAACACGAGGACGAGAATAACCGCCAGATGTGCGCACTGCAGGACCATTTGCCACTTCTCGGCCGTGAAGGTCAGGACCAGGATGAAGAGGTAGGCCGAGAAAAGCCCGAGAATCTGGCTCGCGTTCACCACGGGCAGGACGTCCACAACCGAGTGATAAATGTCCTCGCCATAGAAGAGGCGGAGGAAAATGGGCGCGGCTACCTGCACGGCCAGGAAGAAGACCACGGCCACGCCAAAGCCGATGCCGACAAATTTCAGGAACGCGGACCTCGTGAGCCGCTTTTGCGTCTTCGTGAGGTACGAGATGATGATCGTGTTGATCGGGGCCATGAAAAGAACCAGCGTCTTCCCGAGAAGCGAGGCTGTGTAGTAGAGCGTGAGGGCCGTGTTCCCGAGGAGGAACGGCAGAAGGATCCGGTCGATGTTGAGCGTCAGGTTCGTGATGGTGTACGAGAGCACCAGAATCCCGCCCCGGCGGAACGTCGCCTGAAAATGCTCGCTCCGCACGAAAAATTTTTTGAAAATGCTCCCGGTCGCCCCGAGGTAGATGAGGCAGAACGCCTCGCCGAGAAGAAAAATAATCGGCCAGAAGCCCGTGAAGAGGAAAATGCCGTAGCCAGCGACGTAGCCGAGGGTCAAAATGGCGTAGTACCGGAAGTATTTCCGATAATTGAGGTTCAGCCGGTACTCCACGTCCCCATAGTAGCGGAAAATGGTGAGCATGAAGAGGATGACGAGGACGACGGCAAAGGGAAAGCTCGTAAGCGAGTCTCTTCCTATAAATAAGCCAATCGCGGTGCCGATGCCGCCGAAAATAAGCAGCAGCCAGTCGTAATCGCCATTTGTCACCGGAAGGTCGCGGCGGACGACGAGGCGGCTGTTGTTGAGGGCCTGCCCCACCGACGGGCCGAGGATCGTTGCGATGCCCATGAGGAAGAGCAGCCCACCCAGCACCTCCGGCCCGAGCCTCCGGTTCAGGAGCGGGTAAATCGCCAGCTGCAGGACCCCGTTCATCAAAAGCCCTGCCCCGATCGTGTACGCTGTATTCCCAAGTATCTTTTTTTGTTGCGTATTATCTGCCAATTTCTTAATCCTCAATCTATATAATGCATTGCTCCTCTTGCCTCCCCCTCAGGGGGAGGTGGCACGGCGAAGCCGTGACGGAGAGGGGCCTCGCTACTCTTCTGTAACAAAGACAGCTCCCTCTCATTCCGTAGCAGCTGAAAGTCTGCACCCCTCTCAGTCGGCTTCGCCGACAGCTCCCCCTTAGGAACTGTTCATCAATAACTCAGGAAATCTGCTTGTCTAAATTCCGCCCTGACTGCGTTGTCGTCAGTCGGCGATGTTAGGGGGAGCCAAGGGTTATGTCCCGAGATACAGCGGGCACCTGTTTTCAATATATTTTCTCTTTCCAGAATTTAGTACGGGTATCTCATCCACGTATTTCAGGCAAATGTTCGCTCCCTCGCCGAAGTACGGGGTGATCCTCCGCAGAATCTCCGCCTCGTCCACATTTGCCGGGTCACCGTTGATCTCCAGCACGTAGTCGCGCACGTCCTCCTGGATGAACCGGTACTGCCGCACGCCGTCCACGTCCCAGAGGTTGTTCGTAATGACATACGGCGTGAGCGGCCGCCCGTCCGCACTGTAGATCGTATCGCTCCGCCGGCCATAGAGCTCGGTAAGGTAGAGCCGCGTCCGCCCGCCCTTCTTCTGGTGCCGCGCGACCGCGAGGTCCCCGTTGTCGTAGCGAATGATCGGAAACGCATAGTTGTGGAGGTCGGTGATCACGATGCGCCCAAGCTCCCCGTCCTTCGCCGGCTCGTCGGAATCGAGCTTTAAAATCTCATAATGAAAGCTGGAGGAATCGATATAGTAGCACTCGCTGCCCGCCGGCTGCACGCCCATGATGCCATTTTCCTCGTTCGAGTACCAGGCCTGCACGGGACAGCCAAATTGCTCCGCGAGGCGCTGCCTCACGGGCTGGGGCATGCTCTCCGAAATCGGGATAATCGAGCGCACCGCAAAATCCCGCCCGTCGATGTTATGGCGATCCATGCAGAGGCTGATTTCCGCGAGGGCCGAGGCATAGCCGAGAAGGCATTTGACCTTCTTCTTCTTAAAATCCGCAAGAAGCTTTACAATCGCCTCGTCGGAGAGGTCCGAGCTGTCGACCATGATCATGTTCTCGGCGAAGAGCCGAAGTGGGTTCTCCTTCACGTTGTGGACCCAGACACGGATGAAGCCCATCTTCATGCCGACGTAGTAGCCGGCCATCGCACCCATGAACATCCCGTCGGCGCGGTTCCGGAGAATCTTGTCCGGATCCTGCAAAATCGTCAGCGGCGTTCCCGTAGAGCCGCTCGTGGACATTTTCCGGCAGCCTTTTCCGTCTCGATAGGTATCCGAGGTAAATGCCGCGTAGTCCGCACGAAAGCTGTCCTTGTTCACGATCGGCAGCTCCGAAAGCGGGGTGTCCGCCGCATATTTTTTATAGAAGGGAACCGTCCGCGTCGCATGGGCGATGAGCTTTCGGAGCTTCTCCTCCACGAGCGCGTCCTCCGTCCCCTGCTGGTAGGCCGTCTTCACGGCATCGTAATACTGCCGGAGCTTCCCGCCCTTCATCGCGTCCAATGCAAACAACCCGGCCCAACGGGCTTCCTCGTCAAATGACATCGCCGTTACCTCCAAATAACTTCTCATACCGCGCAATCTGCGTATCCATCATCTTCCGCACATCGCCTCCGACCGCGTACACCTTCGACCACTCTACGGTCGCCGCCACGGCCTCCTCGATGGAGAACACCGGCTTCCACCCGAAGGTGCCCTTTAAAAGCGAGCAGTCGAGCTTCAGGAAATTGGCCTCGTGCGGCCCGTTCATATCCTTCGCCTCCCACGAAAGCCCTTCTCCCCAGAGCGTGCAAAAAAGCTCCGCGAGCTTTCCGTTGGTCACGCAGTCCGCCTCGCCCGGCCCGACATTGTAGAAGCCCGCCTTCCCCGGATCCTCCGCCTGCTCCTTCGCAATCATGAGATATGCAAATAGAGGCTCCAACACATGCTGGTAGGGCCTCGTCGAATTCGGGTTGCGGAGCACGATTTTTTCCTTCGCGAGGGCCGCGCGGACGCAGTCCGGAACGATGCGGTCCGCCGCAAAATCGCCGCCCCCGATGACATTGCCCGCGCGGGCCGTCGAAACGGCGGGGCCATTTGCCTGGAAAAAGGACCGAATATAGCTGTGCGTCACAAGCTCCGAGCAGGACTTGCTGTTCGAGTAGGGGTCGTAGCCGTCGAGCGGTTCGTCCTCGCGATAGCCCCAGAGCCACTCGCGGTTGAGGTACACCTTGTCGGTCGTCACGTTGAGGACCGAGAGGATTCCCGGCGTTTGCCGCACGGCTTCCAGCAAATGCACGGTTCCCATGACGTTGGTACTGTAGGTGCCCACGGGGTCGCGGTAGGACTCCCATACGATCGGCTGGGCCGCCAAATGCAGGACAATTTCGGGACGTGTTCTCTCGAAAACCTTCAGCAGGCCTTCCATGTCCCGCACGTCCCCCGTGAAGCTCTGCATTTCTCGCGCGATGCCCGCCACCGCAAAGAGCGAGGGGTCCGTCGGCGGCTCCAGGGAGTACCCCGTCACCTCCGCACCGAAGAGCTGCAGGATCCGGCAAAGCCAGCTCCCCTTGAAGCCCGTATGCCCCGTCACCAACACACGTTTTCCCTTATAAAAACTGCGAAGATCCATAGTAATCTCCTTTATGTAAACGAACAAGTAACAGCCACTCCTCTTGCCTCCCCCTCCAGGGGGAGCCAAGGGGTTAG
>CADCQU010000217.1 GCA_902803635.1 uncultured Lachnospiraceae bacterium
AAAATCCGCTCCCCGGCAGGCCTCCAGCGCATGCTTCACGACCCCCGGCCCGGAAACGCCCACATTGATCACGGCATCGCCCTCGGTAACCCCGTGGAAGGCCCCCGCCATGAAGGGGTTGTCGTCCGGTGCGTTGCAGAAGACCACCAGCTTCGCGCAGCCAAGCGAATCCACCTCCTTCGTGCGTTCCGCCGTCTCCTTCACGATGGTTCCGAGGAGCCGCACCGCGTCCATATTGATGCCCGTCCGCGTCGAACCCACGTTGACCGAGCTGCACACGCGGTCCGTCACTGCCAGGGCCTCCGGAATCGAACGAATGAGAAGCTCGTCGGCATTTGTCATGTGCTTCGAAACCAGCGCAGAGTACCCTCCAATGAAGTTGACCCCGACCTCCTTCGCGCAGGCATCCAGGGTCTTTGCAATGGCAACAAAATCGGCCGAGGATTTGCAGGCCGCCCCGCCTACGAGCGCGATCGGTGTCACCGAAATGCGCTTGTTGACGATCGGAATGCCGTAATCCGCCGCAATCCGCTGCCCAACCTTCACCAGGTCCTTCGCACGCGCAAGAATCTTCACACGAATGTTCCGGCAAAGCTCCTCCAGGTCATTTGAAATACAATCAAGAAGACTGATGCCCAGCGTAATCGTGCGCACATCCAGGTTCTCGTGCGCGATCATGGCATTTGTCTCCCGAACTTCCAGACTTGTAATCATCGTAAATACCTCTTTTTTGTAGGATGCCCATTTAAATGCGATGCATCATCTCAAATATCCCCTCGTGCTGCACATGGATGTCCACGCCAATCTCCTTCCCAATCTGGTGCAGCTCATGACGCACCTCCTCCGTGGTCTTGTTCGAGGCCGAGGTGTCCGCAATCATCATCATGTTAAAATATCCGCTCACAATCGTCTGGGATATATCCAGAATATTGATCTGGTTACTTGCAAGATACGTACAAACCTTCGCGATGATGCCCACCGCATCCTTCCCGACAACCGTAATAATCGTTTTCTGCATTTTTCTTCCTCTCCCTGCTATTCTTTACCACTCCACCGCCTCGCTCGGGACATCGCGGTGGGCGACGGAAATCTCAAAATCCCTCGCCTTGTAGGGGTTGTCCCCGGCCGTGACCTCCGTGCAGACCGTCTCGTACGCCAGCTCCTCGTAATTATTTTCCTTCGACAAATGCCCGAGGAACACGTGCCGAACCCCGTCGTTTAAAAGCTTTCCCAGAAGCTGCCCGCTTGTTTCATTTGACAAATGCCCGTGGTCGCTCAAAATCCTGCGTTTGAGATAATACGGGTACGGCCCGGCCTCCAGCATACGGACATCGTGGTTTGCCTCCAGAAGAAGCACGTCCAGGTTTTTAAGGTTTTTCACGATATAGTCCGTGTAGCAGCCCATGTCCGTCGCGACGGCTGCGGCCCTTCCCTCGTGCTCGATGCGAAAGCCAACCGGCTCCGCCGCATCATGGGAAATGGCAAATGGCTTCACCCAGAGGTCGCCCACGGAAAATGCCTCGTCCGCGTGGATGATTCGGAGCATTCCCTCCGGAATTTTCCCAATCGTGTTGTCCTTAGAAATCTTCTCCGCCGTCCCCGCCGTCGCGTAAATTGGCAGTCCATATTTCCGGGCGAGTACGCCCACGCCCCGGACATGGTCGGAATGCTCGTGCGTAACCAGCACCGCATCCACCTCCCGGAGGGACATTTCAATTTCATTCAGTCCCCGCTCGATGCGGATCCCCGAAAGCCCCGCATCCACCAAAACCGAACTCCGCCCGCTTCCCGCGAAGATACAATTTCCACTGCTCCCGCTCGCAATACTACAAAACCGCATACCCACTCCCAATCATCCAAAACACTTCGCCAAAACAATCATCCTTCGCAGCTCCCTCTACTTCCGTAGCTTCTGAGAATCTGCCCCCTCTCAGTCGGCTTCGCCGACAGCTCCCCCTTAGGGGGAGCCAAGTGGTAAGCGAACACACATATGCAGCTCCTCTTGCCTCCCCCTCCAGGGGGAGGTGGCACGGCGTAGCCGTGACGGAGAGGGGCCTCACGGCCGCTCCCGAAGTAAATTTTTAAGCCTCTTGTCAATCGCATGCGCTGTCTCCGCGAAGTCACCTCCGTTATCCAGCCGATAATCGCACCCGGCCATATAGGCCTCCTCGGAAAGCTGCGAGGCCATCACGCTCTCGGTTCGCGCATCCGAGTACCCGCGGCTCTGCCTTAGCCTTGCCTTCCGCACCTCCGCGTCCGCGTACACATACCAGACTTCCCGGCAAATGTCCGCATAGCCGGCTTCCACGAGAATAGCGGATTCCATGACAAATAACGGCTTCCCGGCCGCATCCGCCTCCGCCATCCGTTCCGCAACCACGCGCCGCACCGCCGGGTGAATCACCCCGTTCAGGGCCGCCAGCCGTTCCGGCTTCCCGAAAACCGCCTCCGCGATTTTCCCGCGGTCCAGACGTTTATAAGAAGTCGCTTCTGCAATGCCCTCTTGATCCATGCATTTGCCAGAAGACTCCTCCGCAACACCCTCGCGGTCCAGGCATTTGCCAGAAACAGCCGCCTCCTCAAAGACCACCGCCTCCGGAAACAGCTCCGCCACGGCTTCAAAGCAGGCCCCCTCCGGCTCCATCAACTCCCGGCCCACGGCATCCATCTCCACGGCCACCGCGCCATGCTGCTCTATTAAATAGGAAAGAACACGACTCTTTCCCGAGCCAACCCCTCCCGTTATGCCAAGAACCAGCATCCCATCCCTCCCCTTTTTATTTCGCCTCGTACCAATTTGTCCCGATATGGCAGTCGGTCTCGAGCGTTACGGAGAGGTCGGCGGCCGCCTTCATCTCCTCCTCCAGAATGGCCTTGGCCTTCTCGGCCTCCTCGGACGGAGCCTCGATGAGAAGTTCATCGTGAATTTGTAAAATGAGGCGCGAGCGCATTTTCTCTTCCTGCAAACGGCGGTACACACGAACCATCGCAATCTTGATGATATCCGCCGCACTCCCCTGGATGGGGCTGTTCATCGCAATCCGCTCCCCAAAGCTCCGCTGCGCGAAATTTGCCGAGGCAAGCTCCGGCACGGGGCGGCGACGGCCGAACATCGAGTAGGCTGCCCCCTCCTTCTTTGCGCTCACGACCAGCCCCTGCAAGAAGGCGTGGATGCGCGGGTAGGTCGTGAAATACTCCTTAATGTAGGCGGCTGCCTCCTGCCTTGAAATCGAGAGTCCCTGCGAGAGCCCGAAGCTTGAAATTCCGTACACGATGCCGAAATTCACCGCCTTCGCCTTCCGCCGAAGCTCGTCCGACACCTCGTCGAAGGGTACATGGAAGACCTCCGCCGCCGTCGTCCGGTGGATGTCCCGCGCATTTTTGTAGGCATCGATCAGCTTCTCATCCCCGGACATGTGCGCAAGGATGCGAAGCTCAATCTGCGAGTAGTCCGCATCCACGAAAATGCAGCCCTCCTTCGGGAAGAAGCAACGACGGATTTGCCGCCCAAGCTCCATCCGCATCGGGATGTTCTGCAAATTCGGATCCGTGCTCGAAAGCCGGCCCGTGGCCGTGATGGTCTGGTTGAAGGTCGTACGGATCCGCCCGTCCTCCTCAATGCAGGGAAGCAGGCCATCCGCATACGTGGACTTCAGCTTGGAGTACGTGCGGTACTCCAGAATCTTCGCAACAATCGGCGCATCCGGGGCCAGTGCCTCCAGGACGTCCGCCGCCGTCGAGTACCCGGTCTTGGTCTTCTTCCCGCCCGGCAAATGCATTTTCTCAAAGAGGATGTTCCCGAGCTGTTTGGGGCTGTTGAGGTTGAACTTCTCCCCAGCCTCCTCATAAATCGACGACTCCAGCTCCTTAATCCGCGTATCCAGCATTTGCCCATAGGAAATGAGCTCCTCGCGGCTCGCGTAAATGCCCGCCTTCTCCATCGCGGCCAGCACCGGGACGAGGGGCATTTCCACTTCATAAAAAAGCTTTTCCATGCCCAGATCACGGAGCCTTGCAAGAAGCGCCTCCTCCGCCAGAAGCGCAACGGAAGCTTCCTTTGCCGCAAGCTCCGCAAGCGTCTGCCGCGCCTTCGCCTCGTCACCCTTTTTCGCGGCGGCCGCAAGGAAGTCGTCCGGGGTCTTCTTGGCCAAAAGCTCCGAGCGGCCCGGCATCGTCTGCCCGAGGAAACCCCCCGCAATCGCCCCGAAATCCCAGTCGGACTTCAAGGGGTCGATCAAATACGCCGCGATAACCGCGTCAAAATATTTCGTAGCTTCCTGCGGACGAGATTCTTCGCTTCGCTCAGAAGGACAAATGTTCCCCTCACAGGATTCTTCGCTTCGCTCAGAATGACAAGTGTTCCCCTCACGGGATTCTTCGCTTCGCTCAGAATGACAGGTGCCCTGCTCACGGGATTCTTCGCTTTGCTCAGAAGGACAGGGATTCTTCTCGCCGTCCGCAGAAGCTCCGGAATCGATCTGCTTCAGGATCTCCTTGACATTCATGGAGGCGA
>CADCQU010000218.1 GCA_902803635.1 uncultured Lachnospiraceae bacterium
AGCGGGCTACGCCGACTGACGACAACGCAGTTAGAAACGGATTTAGACAAGCCAAATGTACAAGCTATTTCTTAACGGTTCCTTAGCCTTGCCGTTCAATTATCTGAAAGAGAAATACTTTAGAGGATAAAAATGGGAAAAAGAATATTTAATTTCTTTGTTGCAATGTTAAATATCGCAGGGGTGTTGTGCCTTTTGTACTGCCTGGCCCGTTATCTTATAAACCCGCATTATGTATCCAATCCGAACGCCATGATTCCGATGGAGAACTGGGAGGGTGCGGGATTTCTTCTGACCCTTGGACTGCCATTTTTGACGATTGCCAATACGCTGGCGTTCCTTTTTCCGGTTATTACGAATATGGAAAAAGAGGAGAGGAAGAGCTGGGTTGCGCGTCTTTTTTTCTTCCTCCCCACGATGATCTGTCTGTGTTTTGTTGTTCATTTCTGGTGCACATCCCTCTTTGCCGAGGAGGGCCCGACGGTTCTGGTGCAGATCCAGGACACCACGGACGGTACCATCTACAACGAGATTCTCACCCCAAACAGCGTGTCGGAGTACTTTGAAACCTTCGAGCCGGACGCGGTTACCGTTTACAGGGCCACCTTTGCCGAAGCAGACAACAATTTTGGCTCCCTTTCCATTTACGATGCAAATGGACGGGAAACCGAGGCAAATGCGTCTGTGAAGGAGGCTCTTGCGTCGATCGTTTCGGATGCCGAACATTGGATTTTGGAGGCGAAGGTCTTCGAGGATGGGGGGTTCATCTTCGTGGCCGCGCAGCTCAATGTGAATCTTTACAGCCCCTGTGAATTTTACGTCTACGATACCGAAGCGAAGACCTTACAGCTGTATGCAGAGTGGAATAATATTGATGTTCTTGCGTTAGCGGTACGATGAATAACCTACGATGGTCCGTACCGTTATGAAGCGACCCCTCTCCGTCACGGCTTCGCCGTGCCACCTCCCCCTGGAGGGGGAGGCAAGAGGAGCGGAGGTTCTTTGTTCGCTTATACCGTGGCACCCCAGCGGCGAGGCACTGCTTACCGCTTGGCTCCCCCTTAGGGGGAGCTGTCAGCGCCTCTGGCGCTGACTGAGAGGGGTGCAGACGTTCAGTGGCTACGGAATGAGAGGCGAAAGATTTCCTGCAAGACCGGCTTAAGCTTCCGTCAGCTCCCCCCACTTTTCGTAGAGTTCTTCGAGTTCGGCGGCTATTTCGGACTTTCGGTTGCCGAGAGTGAGGCACTGCTCGGGATCGGAGGAAACGGCGGGGTCGTTGAACTTCTCGTCGATTTCCGCGTCCTCGGCCTCCAGGGCCTCGATGCGGGCCTCGGTCTTTTTGAGATCGTTTTCGCGTTTCCGGACGCGGGCTTTTTCCTCCTTGCTCGCCTGGTAGTCCGCGCGGCTGTCGGAGGACTTTTGAGAGGCCGCAGGGGCTGCATTTGTCAAATATGCGCTCTCGACGGTCTCCTTTTTTTCGAGATAGTAGTCGTAGTTCCCGCCGTAGAAGAGAAGCTGGCGGCCGGTTAAATCCATGATGCGCGTCGCGACACGGTTGATGAAGTAACGGTCGTGGGAGACGAAGAGGAGAGTGCCGGTGTAGCTGTTGAGGGCGCTCTCCAGAATCTCGCGCGACTCGATATCAAGGTGGTTCGTCGGCTCATCGAGGAGGATGAGGTTCGCATTTCCGAGCATGAGCTTTGCGAGGGAGACGCGGGCGCGCTCGCCTCCGGAGAGGTCGCCGATGCGCTTGAAAACGTCCTCGCCGGTGAAGAGGAAGGCCGCGAGCACCGAGCGGATGCGCGTGTTGTTAAGCGTCGGGTAGGCGTCCTGCAGCTCCTCGAAGATGGTCTTTTCCATCGCGAGGTTCTGCATCTCCTGGTCATAGTAGCCGATCTCGACATTTGCCCCGAGCGTAAAATACCCGGAATCCGCACGGACGCGGCCGGTGAGAATTTTCAGAATCGTGGACTTGCCCGTTCCGTTCATGCCGATGAGCGCGGCCCGCTCGCCCTTCTGGAGAAGGAAGCCGAGCTCGTCAAAGAGGAGCGTCCCGCCGTAGCTTTTCGCAAGGCCGCCAACCTCCAAAACGTCCTTCCCGCTCTCACGGGCGGGGGAGAAAGTGAGACGCATTGTCTCGGGATCCTTCTCCGGGGCCTCGGGCATTTCCATCTTCTCCAGCTTTTTCACGCGGCTCTCGGCCCTCTTGATGGACTTTTCGCGGTTGAACTGCCGGAGCTTCTCGATGACCGCCTCCTCGTGGGCGCGGGCGGCCTCGGCCTTCAGGTACGCGAGCATTTCCGCGTGGCGAAGCTCCTCTTTTTTCTTGCTGTAGGAATCATAATTGCCCACAAATGTCCGGAGCCGGCCATTTGCCAGCTCGAAAACCTTGGTCACGACACGGTTCAGGAAATAGCGGTCGTGGGAGACGATGAGGACGGCCCCGCGATAGTTCACCAGCCAGGTCTCCAGCCACTCGATGGAGTGCATGTCGAGATGGTTCGTCGGCTCGTCGAGGATGATGAGGTCGGGAGCGGTGAGAAGAAGACGACCGAGTGCGACGCGGGTCTTCTGGCCGCCAGATAGGGTCTGCACGGGCTTGTCGAACTCATCCTCCGAAAAGCCGAGACCTTTGAGAATCCCCGTCACCTCGCTCCGGGCCGCGTAGCCATTTTTCCTGTCAAATGTCTCCTGCATCCGGGCGTAGGCGGCCATTTCATTTTCCAATTCCTCCCCGCGAAGGCCGCTCATGCGTTTTTCGGAGGCGCGCATGCGAAGGTCGAGCTCCGTCACGTCTCCCTTTACGGCCATGAGCTCCTCGAAAATGCCGCGGTCGGCGGCGAAGTCCTGGTGCTGGGCGAGGTACCCCACCGAGAGGTCCTTCGCAAAGGTGTAAGAACCCCCGTCCGCGGGCAGCTCGCCCATGAGAATCTTGAGGAGCGTGGACTTACCGGCCCCGTTGATGCCAACGAGGGCGGCCTTCTCCTTCTCCTCCATATGAAAAGAAACCTCCCGCAGCACGTCATTTCCGGGGAAGGATTTTGAGATTTTCGTTACATTCAGAAGCATGATAGTGGCTCCGTTTCTTTTTGATAGAAATATGCTTCCCAAGTATACAGCAAATGCGGGCTTTGCGCAATGGGGTAGAGGGAGGTGAATGGCGAAGCTATTCCGCCGATCTTTAACAACGAAAAAGCAGGAGAGGAAGGGTTCCTTCTCCTGCTTGCTTTCGCTCCGAATGTTTACGCAGTCTTTCCTGCATAGAATTCTGTGGTCGTGGGGTTGGCCTGGATGAGGACGGAGCTCTGGTGGAAGAGTTCCACAAGCTCATCGGCTGCCAGATGCACCTGCTCTAATTTTGTATCGCTGAGGTAAATGACCAGCGTGTACTCCTGGAAAACTGTCTGGCCGTCCGACCAGCCGCCCTCGGCTTCCTGAATGGTGTAACCGCCGAAGTGGCTGATGAGGACCTCCTTCGCCTTCTCCATGGACGTCTCCCGATCGAAGACCGGCTCGTTCGTATCCTTGTCGTTCGTGCCAAGGTACATCACGTACTGCACGTCGGAGCTTTTTTCTTCACTGCTCTTTGCCTTGGTGATGCTCAGCACGATGCTCGTAATTGAAAGCACGATGGCGATGACCAAGAGAACGATAATGAAAACATCTGATTTTTTGCGCATGTTTCGCTTCCTCCTTGTCCGTCCTTCGGCGGGTTTTCTTTTTATGATGTATTTTACCTGAAAAACGAAAAAATGCAAGGGAGATTGTTATGGTTTGGCGTTCTTCTCTTCCAAATTCATGGTATAATAACTCATAGTTCGCAGCCTGATTATCAGGCGTTGTCATTCTGAGGAGCGAAGCGACGAAGAATCTCGTCTAAAAATACATGAGATCCTTCGCTTCGCTCAGGATGACAGG
>CADCQU010000219.1 GCA_902803635.1 uncultured Lachnospiraceae bacterium
CTAAGGGGATTCTTCGCTTCGCTCAGAATGACAAGCCTTTCGTATGGATGATGTCCATTTTTATGCTTTCAACCATACAGTTGGAATTATTTTGCCTTTAGTTTTCTGGAAAAGGAACAGCGTTTTCCACGTGAAGAAGGGCAGGGATAGAGGAAGATTGGAGAAAACAAATGATAGAACGATTCAGATCAAAACGCAACTCAAGATACCTGATCCTTGTCGTTTTTTTCCTTCTCGTAGTGAATATCTCGCTCGGTTATCTGCTGGTACAGCAATCCAAATCATCCATGATCACGTTGATGCAAACAAGGATGCTTGACATTGCGAATACCGCGGCAGCAATGATCGATGGAGATGCTCTGGCCCGTGTTTCGCCGAAAGATCAAGGGACAGATGACTATGAGAAGATCATGAAAACGCTGACATACTTTCAAGACAACATCGACTTAAATTACATTTACTGTATTCGGGATATGGGAGATGGAACATTTTCGTTCGGATTGGATCCCACGGTGGCAGATCCCGGTGAATTTGGTTCTCCTATCGTGCATACGGATGCTCTATACAAGGCAAGCCAGGGTACGGCCGCCGCAGATGAAGTGCCTTATCAGGATGCGTGGGGATCCTTCTACAGCGCATACAGCCCCGTTCTGGATTCTCATGGCAAGGTAGCGGGTATTATTGCCGTGGATTTCAGCGCGGAATGGTATAATCAGCAATTGGCCATTCTGACCTGGACGACGATCATCGTGGCGCTTATTTCTCTTCTGGTCGGTGTAGGAATTGCAAGTGCCATCATCACGAGAAGCGAGAAAAAGATCGGCTCTATACAGGGGCAGCTGAATGAAATGGCCGCCACACTCATGCATGAGATGGGCAATGATTCGACGAGTGAAGAAGCGAGCCATGAGCGGCCTGAAAACAGCGTTTCCATGGATACTCTGGAAAAACAGATTTACTCCATGCAGTCAGAGCTGCGGACACAGTTAGCGCAGGTGCACGGTAAGGCGCACAGAGATGAAATGACGGGCGTGAAAAGCAAGCAGGCATATTTTGAAATGGAAAAAATACTGGACGATAAACTGAAAAAGGGCGTCCTTTCAAATTTTGCCATTGTTGTCTGTGATGTCAATGGCCTGAAAAAGATCAACGACACGCAGGGGCACAAGGCCGGAGACGAATATATCCGCCTGGCATGCAGGATGGTCTGTGACGTGTTCTGCCATAGTCCGGTATACAGAGTGGGCGGCGATGAATTTGTAGTGTTACTTACGGATAGGGACTATGACAATAGAAAAGTTTTGATACGTGAATTACACAAGCTCTCTTCTTCGCACATAGCGACGAACGAAGCAACTGTCTCCAGCGGACTTGCGGAGTATGACCCTGACAGTGATCATTCCATTCGCGAGATTTTTGAACGCGCCGACGCGAGGATGTATGAGGACAAGAAGTTACTGAAAAGCCTTGGGGCCGTTATCAGAGACGGCGAATCGAATCCATCTGTCCAGGAGAACCTGGACATCAATATTCGGAAGCATATTCTTATCGCAGATGACATAGAAACCAATCGTGAAATCCTGGGTGATCTTCTTTCGGATGACTATGACATCTATTACGCTTCCGATGGCGTCGAAGCCCTGGACATGCTTCAAGAACACAAGGACGAAATCGCGCTCATGATTCTCGATCTGAATATGCCAAACATGACAGGCCGGGATGTTTTGAGGAAGATGCAGGTCAACGAGGAGCTTATGTCGATCCCGGTGATCGTTTTAACAGTCGATCAGGACGCGGAGCTTGACAGCCTGAAGATTGGCGCTATGGACTTCATATCAAAGCCTTATCCGGATATTGATATCGTCAAAGCCCGTATAGCAAAGTGCATTGAGCTGTCCGAAACTCGTGATCTGATAAGGCATACCGAGCGTGACAAGCTCACAGGCCTGTATAATATTGACTATTTCCTTCGATATGTGAACCGTCTTGACCAACAGAATAAGGGAGTCGCTTTTGACGCATTTGTCTGCAACATCAATCGTTTTCATGCTCTTAACGAACAGTACGGAAGTCAATTTGGCGATCTTGTACTGCGAAGCATCGGCATCGGTATAAGGAAGCTTGCGCGTAAAACCGGTGGCATCGGGTGCAGGCAAAGAGGAGACGTTTTTCTGTTATATTCTCCTCACCGGAATGACTATGAGCAACTGATTGAAAGGTTTACCGCGGATCTGTATATTGAGAAAGAAATGGCGGAAGAAGTCACTCTTAGATTCGGCGTATTTGCCAATGCCGAGAAAGAGCCGGATATTGAGCAGCGATTCATCTTTGCGGGAATCGCGGCAGACATAGCTGCAAATGATCCGAAACAAATATGCGGGTATTATACTGAATAAAGGGCGCACGGGGACAGGTTAGCTGCGCCACTGTGGTGGCTTGCGACCTGCACGATACTTTGGAAGCTATTTGAATAAATCCTCCGCCGTAATTACGGCCTGCAGTTCCCCGGCGTATGCATTTGCCGCGACACCGTAGGTCGTAATCAGCGTGAGGTGAAGGGCGTGCCTGGTCTTCGTCAAAATCCGGAAGTCCGACATTTTTCGTCGCATCGCCCTGACAAATTCGGCCCCCACGGGGTACTCTGCCTCCGCGTATTTCATTTCACAGATGTTGATGACCTGGTCCTTTCGCACAAGGAGAAGGTCGATCTGCGACCCTTGTACCCCCGCTTCCGCATCCGCCTCGCACCGCCAGGCATTTGTCTGGGTCTGCACGCCCGCAACACCAAGTGCCGCCTTGATCTGTGGAATGTGCTCAAGGCATACCTTTTCAAAGGCAAGGCCACTCCAGGCATGGAGCGAGGGGGAGGCGGCCAGATGCGTCCAAAACCCTTCCTCATAAAGGTGCTTCTTAACGAATTTGTGGTAAAACAGGGTGTAGTTGTCAATCAATTGGTACAGACAGTTCCTCTCCTTATACCCGAACGGAACATATTTCCGGATAAATCCGCAATTCTCCAGCTCTGACAGCTTTTTTGACAGGTCGCCCGAAGGCGCAATGCCAGTTTTCTGGCAAATTTCTTCCCTTCGCACACCCTGGTCTGCCATGCTCAAGGCTTCGATAATCTTCAGATACTGCCCCGGCTTTTGAAAAAGGGCCTTGTACAGGTTGTCGTATTCGTCTTGCAGCAAGGCTCCTTCCCGGAAGAAGAGGTCGTCGATATTCTGCGGAAGGCTCCGCCCCTTTTTCAAAAGGCTCCAGTAGTAGGGGACACCCCCTAAAATCATATAGCATTGCAGCATTTGATGCCGATTCATCAGAACGTTTCTTGACGCAAGATATTCCTCACATTCCCGAAGGCAGAAGGGCTGCAGATGTATTTTCCCGGTCAGCCGGTTGTGCAGTCCACCCCTGGCGTTCACGATATTGTCTAAAATCCAGTAGGTAGCCGAGGCGCAAACGATGAGGATGACATCTTTCTCCTTCCTTGCCGTCGCCCACCCGTTCCAGAAGCTCTCCAAAGCTGAGACCAGGCCGCTGTCTTTCGTGTCCATCCACGACAATTCATCGATGAAAATGACCTTTTTCTCTTGCCCGGAATGCCGGATCACTTCCTTCAACCCGGCAAATGCCTCCTCCCAGGATTTGAGTTTTCTGTCCACCGGGCAGCCGGCTTCCTTCAGCGATTCGGCAAATTTATCCAGCTGCGCCTGTTTTTGGGTTCCCTTCTTTATGGAAGCGTTGCTGATTCCGGTGTGCTGAAAGGCAAATGCATACCCAAAGCTTTCCCGAACAAGGTACGTCTTCCCGATCCGCCGCCTCCCGTACACGGCAATAAACTGCGGCTCCTCCTCCAGCAGCAGGGATCTCAAATACTGCTTCTCTTGCACTCGTCCAATCATCATAACCGCCATTTCTTCCTTAACTTGTAAAATTTAGCACTTAAAGAAATTTTATCCTTGTTTTTCGGCAAATGCAAGCCCAAAATTTCCATAACACAAAATTTTTTTGACTTATGGAAATTTTGTAACAGATACGATTTCCGCAGCCAAGAATGGGGCGCACGGGGACAGGTTAGCTGCGCCACTGTGTGAAGCTTAACACAATTTGCCCGTCCCAAAAACTCGCATATTCTGGACATAAGGAACTGTTCATCAATAACTCAGGAAATCTGCTTGTCTAAATTCCGCCCTGACTGCGTTGTCGTCAGTCGGCGATGCCCGCATCGCCTCCATCCTCCGCCTTGCAGGAC
>CADCQU010000220.1 GCA_902803635.1 uncultured Lachnospiraceae bacterium
ATGCCCGCATCGCCTCCATCCTCCGCCTTGCAGGACGAAATTTATACTTCGCATCTTTCCTAAGTTATTTTCGAACAGCTCCTAATTCTTACTGCACGTCAATTTTAGTTGCAAAAAAATACAAAAACCCGTATTTTGGCATTATACGCCTAAGAAAACGGGCTTGCAAGAGCAAGCCCGCTATTCTTTCATTTTCGGCATTTTCACCATTGATTTTTCAACCGCCGATTCATGCTCACCGCAGCTTGTCTGCGGCGGCGGTGGCGAGCTGGTCGCAGCGCTCGTTCTGGGGATGCCCGTTGTGGCCGCGTACCCAGTTCCAGGCGACCTCGTGGGGTTTTTTGGCTTCAAGAAGCCGCTCCCAGAGGTCCTGGTTAAGGACGGGAGTCTTGTCGGCCTTCCGCCAGCCGTGTCTTTGCCAGCTTTGCAGCCAGCCTTCCGTAAAAGCCTTCACGACGTACTGCGAGTCGGTGAATACCAGCACGCGGCAGGGGCGGTTCAGGGCTTCGAGGCCCGCGATCACGCCCATGAGCTCCATGCGGTTGTTAGTCGTCTTCGGATAGCCCTCGGAGAGTTCCCGCACGTGGAGATTTCCCTTGCTGTCTGTAAATTCCAGAACCACGCCGTACCCGCCCGGCCCGTCCGGGTTGCCGCGGGCCGCGCCGTCGGAATAAAGGCGCACCAGAGGTTTTTGATCCATAATTGTTTCCTCTCAATCTGTTGTCCTTGCCCAGCGTCCGGTTTTTTCGAAGTCGGCGGCCATGGACTCGGCCCGATGCGTGATCTCGGGGTCGTAGCCCGCCGCCGAAAGAAGGCGGATGGCGTTGCGGCTTGTCGCGCGTCCCTCGCGGAGCTTGTAGTCGAAGACGACGTCGCTCCCGTCAAATTGCTCCTCAAAATGGAGGTTTGTGAAATCGTCCTCCAAAATGTAGGACAGCTCGATGTCGTGGGTCGCGGCAAAGGCCAGGACGTTCGGCTGCACAAGGGTCTCGAGGATTTCCGCCGAGGCCGCAATGCGTTCGATGGTGTTTGTGCCGCGAAGCACCTCGTCCACGATGCCAAGCACCGGTGCTCCGGACGTATTTGCAGCATCCAGGATGCGCTTTAAGGAGCGGATCTCGACGATGAAGTAGCTCTCGCCGCCCTGCAAATTGTCGCTTAGGGCCATCGAGGTCAGCACGCGGAAAAATGGCGCCCGGTAGGCATTTGCCGGGACCGTCGCAAGCCCCTGGCCCAGAATCGCGGCGAGGGCCACGCTCTTTAGGAACGTGGATTTGCCGGATGCATTCGAACCCGTAAGAAGGTTCCCGCCATTTGCCGAAACATCGTTCGGCACGGGCTTCGCAAGGAGCGGGTGCACGAGCCCCTCGGCCCGCATCCAAGCATTGGAGGCAGCCCCGTTCTCGGTGATCTCACCTTCCGTCCACGTCGGCAGGGAGGCGCGGAAGCTGGCGACGGCGGCCGCCGCGTCAAGGCTCCCAAGAACACGAAGGAGGTCCGTGAGGGTATCCTCCTCCCCCTGTACCGCCGAAAGCATCCGGTCAAAACGGATGAGGTCGAGGTGGAAGAACATGTTTACATACTGTAAAAGTGTATTTCCGATTCCGGTATTTACCTGCGCTCCCGCCATCACGAAGGCTGACCCGAAACGGAAGCTCTTCAGCTTCTCCAACAGGCGGGACAGCTCGGCCATCTCCTCGGGAAGCTCTGAAAGCCCAAGATCCTTGAGCGCCCGCCCGCAGCCAAGGAGACGGAGCACGCAGCCAAAAGCCGTGACCTGCGCACCGGTCTTCTCCTTCATGGAAAGGTAGACCGCGAGGTTCACGACGGCGAGACCCAAAAAGACGAAAATCGCGATGAGCGGCTGGAAGAAAAAGAGCACGATGGACGCCAGCGTAAGAAGCCCCAGCGCGGCAAATTTCCCCGCCCCGACGGGCTTTGCTTCCCGGAGCGAATGCATCGCCTCAAAGTACGAAAGCTTCTTCAGCCGGCCAGCCTCCGAGAGGGCAAGCTGCACCTTCTGCCGTAGGGTTGCATTTTCCCCGAAAAGGGAAATCCGCCTCGCACGGGCGGCCCGTTTTTCCCCGGAAAGGAGCGGGTGCCGCAGCCAGTCGTAGAGCACCGCGTCTCCCGGATCCGAGACCGTCCCGCCAATCCGGCTAAACACGTCGTCGAGGGCAAGGTCGTGCCAGGTGATGTCGTCCACGAAGAACGTCTCCCGTCCCTTCGCCGCGTCCCCCCCATCCTTTTCCTCCATCCCCCTTGCATAGGCACCGATGGAGGCAAGCTTTTCAGAGGTCAGCTTACGGTTTCCGGGCTTGCCAAATGACTTTTGCAGCGATTTGATGGTCGCCTCGCGCCGCGCACGGTTCTCCCGGACGATGAGAAGCGCGGATACGACAATGACGGCAGCCAGAACCGCCGCCGTCACAAATGCAGGGTTTTTTAGAAGCTCCCCCATGTTCATACCTCTCTACTGTTCGAAAACTATTCTAACTGTACGGTTAGCCCACAAGGAAACCATCCGTACATGTGAAAACTATTTTCGCCTCGCCTCCACAAGAGGCTCCCGTGAAGCAGCTCTCCGGGCGGCCTCCACCACATGCGCCAGAAGGAGGGCATTTGTCACCGGGCCGACCCCACCGGGCACGGGGGTGATGGCCTGCACGACCTCCGAAGCCTCGTCAAAGGCCACGTCGCCGCACATGTTCCCGTCCTCGTCAAAATTGATGCCCACGTCAAGGATCACCTGGCCCTCCCGTAAATGCTCCCGACAAATGGTATTTGCATGGCCGCAGGCCGCGACGACGATGTCGGCCCGCCGCGTCTCCGACGGCAAATCCTCCGTCCGCGTATGGCAAATGGTGACCGTGGCGTTCCTTTTGAGGAGGAGCATCGAGAGGGGTTTCCCCACCACGAGCGAGCGGCCGACCACGACCACGCGCTTCCCCGCAAGCGAGATTTCATAGTGGTCGAGGATGCGGAGCACCGCCTCCGGCGTGCAGGGGGCGAAGCCCTCGCCGCTGCCGGTATAGACCCCCATCATCGAGGCCATGGTCGCCCCGTCAATATCCTTCTCCGGCACAAGGGCCGAGAGGATTATCTTTTCATCGAGGTGCCTTGGCAGCGGCAGGAACGGTAAAACACCGCTCACCGTCGGGTCCTCGCTGGCCTCCCGTAGCACCGTCGTCAGCTCCTCCCCGGAAACATTTTCCGGAAGAACCTTGACGCGAACCTCGATACCAGCGTTTTGGGCACGCCTGGTCACGCCCTTCTCATAAGAAAGGTCGCTTCCCTTCTCACCAACGCGTACAACGAGAAGCAGCGGCTGCCTTCCCGCAGCCGCTAACGCCTCCGCTTCCGCCCGTGTCTTTTCCGTGATGGCCTCCGCCACCGCCTTCCCGGACAAAATTACAGCCATATAATCCTCCCAAACCATGCTGTCAAATGAAAAATTTACAGATAGCACGCCGCAATCTTGAGGTAGATGTCATCACACTTCTCGGTGATTGCCATGCAGAGTCTTTGCGACGTTGTGGAAAGATGGTAGGCATATTCCCGATCCTGCATGAGCTTCGCGTTGATTGCCACGTTAAGATACGCACTCTTGGCGGCTCCAGCGGTCAGCGCAGCGCCGCAGCCGGCATCCGACAGGGCGAGCGCGGAACCATTTTCCGCAAAAAAAGATATGAGCGGAACGACATCGGCGAGCGTCTTCAGGATTTCGTAGGGCACGGCCGCCGCATTGCGAAGGCACTTCTCCATGACCTTGTCCTTGTACGCCCGCTCCTCCTTGGTCTCTTTCGGAAGGGAGTAGGCCTTCGCGAGGGGGGCAAATACCTCCGCGTCGCGGTCCACAAGGCCAAGGAGCTTTTTGGAAAGCGCGGAGGCCTTCGCGACGGCCGCCTGCATCTTCTCCTCCACGGCAGCGTATTTCTTCTTTCCTACCGTAAGGCTCCCCACCATTTGCCCGAGGGAAGCCCCGAGCGCACCCGCAAGGGCGGCCGTACCGCCGCCCCCCGGATACGGGCTCTTCGAACCCAGTGCTTCTAAATAGGAAGCAAGACTGGTATCCGCCAATTTTTCCATACAAGCCTCCATAAAGCTGCCTTAAAACAGCCCTGTAATCCTGCCGTCCTCGTCG
>CADCQU010000221.1 GCA_902803635.1 uncultured Lachnospiraceae bacterium
TCCACCGTGGGCAGGCACTCGCCGTGCTGCCACTTGTAAATGGCCTGCGGGTACTCAAACCCGAAATAGGCTTGCAGTTCCCGCACGGTCAGTCCGGCCTGGCGACGCCGCCGCTCGATGCAGCGGCCGGTCTCCACCAGGTTAATGACCGGATATGCAGTTTGCGCACCCATCGTACATCCTCCTCTTACAAAACCCAATCACAAAGCAACAGACAAAGTTTTGGAACATTTACGTGTTTTAAGGAAGAAACTGGTTGCGGTGAAATTATCTTCATTATAGATGGGGAGGGGGCATTTGTCAATTGATTGTATAAATTTTCAGGACTCCCGCACCGGCGGGATGAACATTTCGAAGGCCTTGACCAGCTTGGGGTGGTAGATGACGAAATGGATGCTGGGGTTCTTGGCCTTCGAGACGACCACGCATTTGCCGGGGAGGATGGAGAAGCTGATGTTGCGGAAGGTGCTGTTCTCCACAAGCTTGAGCTCGCAGCGCTCCTCGGCATTTGCAAAGGCAAATGTTTCCTGCAAATGCGCGGCGTATTCGTCATAGGTATAGAGAATTTCCTTCTCCCAGAAGAGCTCGGAGAGGGAGAGAGCGACGGGGCGTTTGACAAATGCTTCTTCCGTAAGGCTTGCCATTTCGATGGTGAGCCTGTTTTCTTTGAGAAGCTCCTGCATGGCCGCCGCGTACTCCCGCTTGAACGCAAGGATGCGGCAAATGGCGGCCTCGTCCTTCATGGAGCGGCGGAGGATGTTTTCGAGAAGGCCGTCGGAAATGGTGAAGAGCGGGAGGCCGGAGAAGATCATCCGCTGGCTGCCGGCCCGCCAGAGGCTCCTCAGGCGCGTAAGGAAGGCCTCGCGGCGGTCGCTCCGGTAGACCTCCATAAGGGGGCGGGCGCATTTGCGCATTTCGAGGGCCGCCCGCTGGTACTGCTCCACCTCGGGGCGGCTCTTCGTGAGGACGTAAAGACCCTGCTCGTGGGCATTTGTCACCGCCTGCCCGAAGAGGGCTGCCGCGCCGGACACCTTCAGCAAATGCGAGAACACGCGGCTTTGGGGCTCGGCGAAGTAGTAGGGGGAGATTTGCCCGGTCATGTACATGGGGATGTGGGCTTCGAGCCCGAGCAGCATCTCGTCAAATGGCCGGTGGACGTCGTGGATGAAGTGGATGTGGAGGCCCTTTTTGAGGAGCACGGCCATGCCGAACATATACTTCTTGGCAAATTCCTCGTCCTTACCCATTTCGGCGATGGGCATGTCGGAGTAGACGATGAGGTCGCTCTCGGCCTTCGAGAGGGCGGTGGCCTTCATGAAGTCGAGCTCGCTCTGCTTGAACTCCGCAAGTCCCCGGTACTCCTTCGTGGTCGGCATCGAGAAGGGGAGCGACGGGATTTTGAGCTCGTTGAAGTGGATGGCGTCGATGAAGTCATTGAGGTCAAAGGTGTCCAGCTTCGTGAGGAAGCTGTCGATGGAGGCGGGCCGTTCGGCGACGCTGTTGGAGCCGAGCCAGAGGCAGAGGCGTTCACGGAGCTTCGCCGGCGTGTCGATTTCATTTGCCTTGCACTGGAGAAGGCTTTGGAGACTTGCGAGGGCGGCCTTGTCATAGGAACGGCTCGCCGCGAAGGAGGCAATCTCGGTGCAGAAGCGGCCAAGGTCGGGCGGGACACGCTCGCCCGAGAGAAAGCGGGAAATCTGCGAGGGGTCGTAGTTGAGCCCCCGCGCGAGCTCGACGTTGCGGATGTCCAGGACGCGAAGAAGCGTGCGGACGTTTCCAAGGAAGACGTCCACGGGAACCACGATTTCCCCGCGGAGGCTCTGGGTGAGGCGGGAGAGGACTTCCCCGGCGGTGAAGGGGGAGGGAGATTTTTTCGAAAGCTCGGCAATCCCCTCCGCGAGCTTCTGCAGCTTCGGACTGCCCAGTTTCGGCACGAGCCGCCCCGTGCGGTAGTTGCTCAGCGTCCCGACGCTGATTCCAGTCACCTCCGACAGTTCCTTAAAAGAAAAACCTACTGTGGTTGCATATTCTCTGAGTATCTCGGCAAATGTCATCTTAGTCGCCTTTCTCTCTTTGCATTTCCCTTGCCTGCGGGTACATTGTATATGTACAATTTTACCACTCTGTCGGTTTTTTACAATGACAAATGTTGAAACGTATTTGGGCGAATCTTTCTCTTTACAGGGAGTGAAAAGAATGGTACTATTTTCCCGTCTGGTCGGGCATGCGGTCGCGGCCGGCGCATTTGCGCCGGGTGAGGAAAGTCCGGGCTTCGCAGGGCAGGATGCCGGATAACGTCCGGCAGGGGTAACCCTCGGGAAAGCGCAACAGAAAACAACCGCCGCGCAGGCGGTAAGGGTGAAAAGGCAGTGTAAGAGACTACCGCCTTTCTGGTAACAGAAAGGGCATATGCAAGCCCCATCCGAAGCAAGACAAAATTGGACGATGCGGCGGCCCGCCGCGTCCTAGGTAGTCGCTTGAGCCGTCCGGCGACGGA
>CADCQU010000222.1 GCA_902803635.1 uncultured Lachnospiraceae bacterium
AAGGAAATCACAATCTGCACAACCGCGATAAGAAGCATTGGCAGAATATAGCCGTTAGAAAAGTCGCTGCTCCGCATGGGCGATGCGAATAGCCGGACCAGGAACGAGCCCGAGCGGTCCTTCGAGACGTTCAGTGCGGTAAACAGCATGACAAACATCAGCCCGAAAACAGCAACCCCCCCGGCGAGATTGTCAATCCGGAAAACGGTCATGCCCGCCTCCTTCGGGATGCTCTCGTTCACCAGCGTCATGACGACGAGCATGACAAGCGGGAATGCCACAATGAAAATATAGCTCAATATATCCCTCGAAACCTCAATCAGATTCCTCTTTGCAAAACACAGCGTCCTGTTCATACAATGCCTCCCTTCTCAGCATTTCCGACAAATGCCCTCTTCCTGAAATCCTTGCCGAACCGTTTTTGCAACTTCCAAAACGTTCCGTTCATGCCGGACATCCCTTCTCCGCAATCTCCACGAAGACATTTTCCAAACCCTTCTTGCCAGTGAGTTTCTCAAGCTCGGCGAGCGTCCCGACCGTAACAATCTTCCCTTCCATCATAATTGCAATCCGGTCGGCCAGGGCCTCCGCCTCCTCCATGTAGTGGGTGGTCAGAATGATGGTCATCCGATCCTTCAGCGCCTCGATCTCCCTCCAAAGCTCCCGCCGTGCCAGGACGTCGAGCCCCAGCGTCGGCTCGTCCAGATAGAGAACCTTCGGGTCACTGATGATGGCCATGGCGATTGAGAGCTTCCGCTTCCAGCCGCCCGAGAGCGTCTTCGCCCTCTTCTTCCGCACTTCCTCCAAATGAAAGATTCCGATAATCTCCTCCACGCGCTCCCGGACTGATTTTTCAGATTTTCCAAAGGTTCCCTCAAATCTTCCTTCCACTCTCCCAGAACTGCCCTCGGCCTTCTTCATGCTTCCGGAAGCCTTTCTATTTCTTCCCGATTCACAGAAAATCCCCGCCATAAACGCAAGGTTCTCCTCGACGGTCAGATTCTCCGCCACCGCGGTATCCTGCGTGGAAATGCCAATGAGCCGTTTCACCATCTCCGGCTCCTTTTGCACGTCGTGTCCGAAAACCTCCGCCGTCCCCGCCGTCGGTGCGGACAGGCAGGAGAGCAGCCGGATCGTCGTGGTCTTCCCCGCACCGTTCACACCGAGGAGAGCGAAAAGCTCCCCCTCAAAAACGGTCAGGTTCACGCCGTCCACGGCCATCTTCTCCCCATATCTCTTCGTAAGTCCCTTTGTCAAAATCGCCTCTTTCATGATAACCTCCCCGGCACCCGCCGCAGTCTTCCCCTCGCCATCGCTCCGAACCAGCCCCACCGGCAGTTCCATCGTTCTCGAATCCCACCGTAGTCTTCGCCAGCAGCTTTGCAATCCATTTGTCCCTTGCGCGGCGGCCATTTGCCGTTCCTTACAAAAGCCACTATACAAAATTCGCGTGGAAATCGGAAGACAAATGACATAAACGGCCGGTTTTGGCAAATGAACGGTCTGGAACATTAAAAAATCCGGACTGACCTAAGTCAATCCGGATAGGATGTACCCTCACTTTCCGGCGGAGGGGGAGTGGGCTCATCTTCAGGTGGCACAGGGTCATCTTCGGGATTCGTTTCGTCCGGTGCAGAACTGTATTCTATGGCAAACTCCAAAATGGAGATTGGTTTTGTATTAAAGGTAGCATACAGGGTCTGTCCTATAATTGCGAAGTTTTCGAGCTCATTCGATACCGGAGATTGGAAAAACATTTGACAAATTACATTGAAATCCATGTCGAGAATGGACGACAATTTGAGCTTGGATCCAGACTGGTTGAGAGACATATAGTAATATAGCCCGTCCGTTGCCATGTTGCCGGAATAAGAATTGTACGGGATTTCTTTAAAACCAAGCAAGTCCCAATCCGTATCGAAAAATACAAGTCCCTGACGCCGGACATCGTCACCCTCCAGTATGTAGGGACGAAGCTGGCAAATGAATATTCCTAAGGAGGGATAGTAGTTTACCTGCGAGAGTACAGGGCAGTCAAGCTGTTCCCATACACCTCGTTTTGAGGAAAGGTTGCCAAGGCCGATCTGCCGAAGCTGCTCATTCACGTTGAACATATGGACGAAGGCGAGGGTTTCCGGGTCGACGACAGCGACGGTTCCATACTGCTGTACCGACAGCTCCCCTTCCGGAACCTCGACTGCATTCTCCGTCCTGCCGAGTGTTGCAATATAGAGCATCCCGTCTTTATCGCAATACGCCATACCATTTGCGTG
>CADCQU010000223.1 GCA_902803635.1 uncultured Lachnospiraceae bacterium
CTGCTTGAAAACAACCTCCACCACGGGTACGCGAGCTACTGGTACGCGCACCGCTTCACGGCCCTTACCAACTTCGACCTCACCATCGCCAATATCCGCGTGGAGGCGAACTTCATCCGCCCGGATTACTGGCTGACCAACAAGGCCTACTATAAGACGGACTTCGGGGCCGACCGGTGCTTCCTCATGCTGACCGACGACGAGCTGGCCGGCTTCGCGCCGGAAGGGCTGGCAAATACGCCCCTTGGGGAACCTGTCGAGACTCTGCGATACAACCAGTTCTACATCCTTGTCTACGATGAAAATATCGGAAGCGCGGACCGCCTGGCCTGGACGGAGGACATGGGGTATCGGGGGTAGGATGGCGAAAGAGTAGGTCGCCTTGGGCGGACGGATTTATTATACGAAACTTGAGGACCGTTGAAAAGAACCGCATCGGACTTGCTTTAATTGTCCGAGGCGGTTCTTTTTCTGTTGCAATGTTAGCGATTCCTCCCCACTACAACCCCTCTCCGTCACGGCTTTGCCGTGACACCTCCCCCTAAGGGGGAGGCAAGAGGAGCGGTTTACTTTTCCTCCTCGCTACAAGAGGCGGGCGGGCTTTTTTTCGGGGGGAGTTCCTTCCCGCCCTCAGGGACGTAGGTGCGCTCGGAGATGATGTACCGGGGCCTTGCCTTGGTCTCCATATATACTTTACCAACATATTCTCCGAGAACTCCGATACTTATAAGCTGTATCCCACCGAGGAAGCAGCTGATGCACAGAAGGCTCGCCCAGCCGGCGATGGCATTTCCCAGAAAATGAACCACGATGGCCCAGATAATCCCCGCAAAGCCAAGGATGGAGACGATCGCCCCGATCCAGCCGATGAGGTGGAGCGGGCGGATGGAGGTCGAGGTGATGCCGTCAATCGCCAGAAGGAGCATTTTCGAGAGCGGGTAGTGCGATTCCCCCGCCATGCGCTCGTGCCGCTCGTAGGGAACACAGGTGCTTTTAAAGCCCACGAGCGGGAACATCCCCCGAAGAAACAGGTTGACCTCCCTGTAATCGGCAAATGCCTCCAAAACGCGCCTGCTGACCAGCCGGTAGTCGGCGTGGTCGTAGACCACCTCCGCGCCCATGCGGTTCAAGAACCTGTAGAAGCCCCGGGCCGTGGCCCGCTTGAAGACGGTGTCGCTCTTCCGGCTGGACCGGACGCCGTAGACGACCTCGCAGCCCTCGTGGTAGGCATCCACCATCCGCTCCATGGCGGCGATGTCGTCCTGTCCATCGCAGTCGATGGAAATGGTGATGTCCGCATATTCCTTCGCCTCCATGAGCCCCGCCAGCACCGCGTTCTGGTGTCCGCGGTTCCGGCTTTGGCAAATGCCCAGAAAACACGAATCCTGCGTGGCGAGCTCCTCGATGATCTCCCAGGTGCGGTCCTTGCTGCCGTCATTGACATATAAAATCCGGCTGTCCGGACTGATTTTTCCGGCCTGGATGAGCTTCCGAAGCTCTTCGCGAAAGAGGCCTGCCGTCATGGGCAGTACCTCCTCCTCGTTATAGCACGGGATCACCACCCAGAGAACCGTGTCCATTTATCTGCTCCCTCCTGTCTTCTAAATTCGCTGTATTACTTCCCATATTCCCCGAAACCGTAGCCGGTGTTGACGTCGAGAAGCGCGTAGCCCGGAAGCGTCCCGACGACATCGCTGCCGCGCGCCCTGCGGAGCCAGCCAAGCAGGCCCTCGTTTAAGCCTTCGACCGACGTGCCCGGCAGGTACAATAGAATACCGTCATCGGAATTCAGCCCCGTCGGGTGGGTTGTCACGTAGCGTGTATTCCCTTCGAGATGGCTATCGCCCTCGGAACCATTGAGGCGGACCTTGATATTCATGGAATAGACGCCGTTTCTCAGCTTTTTGCAGTCATAGAGATGCCCTGTAAAGGTACAGTTCTTGACCAGCAGCTCGTGGTCTCCGGAAATCTCCACCACCGCCTCCCGGTAGGAACCCGTAATCGTCGCATCGTTCCGCACGGTAATCTCCGTATGCCAGGCTGAGTTCGCATCGCTGACATAGAGAAGGACGGCGTTGCGGTCGCCCAGGGCCTCGCGGATGAAGTCCACGTCCGTTTTCGGTACGGGCGTCGGCGTCGCGGTGGGCCGCGGCGTCGGAGAGTGGGTGGGCAGGAGCGTCGGCGTCGGCGTCGCGGTCACGCGGCGGCGTCCGGAGTGGGTTTCCCCGGAAGCATCGCTCTGGGTGCCTGAAGACTCCGAAGTCGTCTCTCCACTCTCATCTCCCGATGCCTTGGACGCATCCTTGTCCGTTGCTCCGGAATTTCCCGAAGATGTTCCGCTGTCTGTCTTCCCGGATTTTTCCGAAGACGTGCCACTGTCAGTCTTTCCGGAGGGTTCGCCGCTCTCGGTTGTTCCCGAGGACGTTCCGCTGTCGGTCATTCCGGAGGATTCACCGCTCTTAGTTGTTCCGGAATCCTCCGAAGTCGTCCCGATGCTGCTGTCATCCTTACTTTCCGTCCCCGGTGTCGGGCTGGTCACTGCGGGTACTTCTCCGCCGCCTGGGGAGCCATTTCCTCCGCCGAGCGTTCGGATCGTCAAAAAGACAAGGGCCGCCGTCACCGCGATGGCGATCAGGGAAATGTACAGCGTCCGCTTCCAGGCCTTCTCCTTCTCGCGAAGGATGTCCACCTCCTGCGCCTCGTCCAGCGGGCCATCGCCGCCGCCCGGCATTTCCGGACGAGAACCCGCAGAGCCGGAC
>CADCQU010000224.1 GCA_902803635.1 uncultured Lachnospiraceae bacterium
CTGGAGGACAGGGGGGAGCGGAAGATTTTCTACGGGACGATGCGCGAGGTCACAAAGCTGACGGAGCTGCAGAATTCCATGCGGCTCCTATCCTTATACGCCTCGGTGAGCATCGTCTTCCAGCGGCGAACGAAGCTTCACGTGCTGGAGGATGGGGTAAAGTCGGCGGAGTTGGCAAATGCAACCGGAGCAGCGGAGGCCTCGGAGAGCAAAGGGGCGGATGCTGCGGAGGGAATGCGGCGTTGGTTTTACCAGGTGGTTGTCCACGGTCTGGAGAAGCAAATGGGCATGAGCGCGGAGGAGCTGCAGAAGGAGCTCAACGACTGCACCTTCTATGAGCGGATTGACGAGGGGATGCGGGAGAACGTCCGCGAGCATATCCAGTGCGGGGAGGGGAGCCAGCAGAGCTTCAGCCTTCCCCTCACGGTCCGGAACCCCAAGGGGGAGTGGCTGGACCTCTATCTGAAAAAAGATTATATCCACGATGTGGGCAGCGATGTGGAATACGTCCTCATGTTCCGCCCGTGGGAGTGAGGGTGCAGGGGGCAGGTCTATTTGGAAATATATTGAAGTAAGGCTTGCATTTTGTGGGGAATGGGGACATAATGAAAAATCATTCGCAGGAATGCCGGCGGCTGACGCATTTGCCAAAAGGAAATTATGGGAATCTTGCCGCAAAGGCAAACCTGGCAGAAGAATAAATGACGGGGATGAAGCATATTGAGTTACTACACGACGATTATTATAATTTCCCTCGTGGGACTGGGCGTACTTTCCATCCAGGTGCGGGAAAGCGGGAGAGTCCAGCAGGAAGATAAGAAGCAGTTTTACCTCACCTACCTCCTCATCGCGCTCGCCGCGATCGCCGAGTGGGGAGGAATCCAGCTGAACGGTCTGGAAGGCATTCCCAAATGGCCCCTGCAGCTTGTCAAATGCGCAGATTACATCCTGACGCCTCTGGCGGGCGGGGCACTCATTCGGCAAATGAAGATTCGGAACATTTGGAAGAATGCGATGAACCTGCTTCTTTTGGGAAATGCCATTTTCCAGCTTGTGGGCTGTTTCAACGGGTGGATGACCATCATTGATGAACACAACCACTATACAAGAGGGCCATTCTACTTCCTCTATATTATGGTGTATGCGGGTGTCTTTGTTCTGCTGATTGGTTCCTTCCTATATTATGGAAAGTCCTTCCATCACCAGAACCGTCTCTCCCTCTTCGCCATCATGTTCCTTGTTGCGGGGGGTATCACGCTGCAGGAAGCCTTTGGTGGGGAGATTCGAACGGTCTATATCTCCATGACGCTTGGCTCGGCCCTTCTCTTTATCCACTACGCGGAATACGCGACCATGGCTCTCGACGAGACGTTAAATGAGAAGCTGGCACAGATTTCCACGGACGCGCTCACCGGCCTTCGCAGCCGCCACGCGTACTCGGAAGCCCTGAAGCTTTGGAACGAGGTGGAGGAGCTGCCCGAGGATTTCGCCGTCTTCTCTATCGATATCAATGGACAGAAGAAGGTCAACGACACGCTGGGGCATGCGGTCGGCGACGAGCTCATCTGTGGCGCGGCGCACTGCATCGAGGAGGTATTTGTCGAATACGGGAACTGTTACCGAACCGGCGGGGACGAATTCGTTGTCCTCGGACGCATGAGCCGGGAGGAGGCTGACGAGGCCATCCGGGAGCTTGGCCACAAGACCAGGTTCTGGCGGGGGCCGAACGTGAAGGAACTCCAGCTCTCGGCGGGCTACGCGTTGGCCGAGGATCACCCTGGCCTTTCTGCTGAACAGCTTGTCATCCAGGCCGACCAGGCCATGTATGTCGTCAAAAGGGAGTACTACAGGAAGAACAGCGGCGGCCGCAGAGGCCGGAAAAACAGGGGAAATGCATAAAGAACAAGGAAGCCTGCCATCCCGGAAAAGGGGCGGCAGGTTTTTTGGTTAACCCAAATTATTGTATTCAAATCCTGAATTTCTTGCTTTCCTTCTTGGGGAGTGGTATAGTAGGGATTGTCAATGCAAAAGAACGCCTTCGGGTGTTCACCCTACGCTAATATTTTTGAAAGGAGGAATCTTATGTGGTGGATTGTTCTCATTGTCGTCATCGTGCTTCTGGCCGCCCTGCTGTTTAGCTGTGTGCAGATCGTGCCGGAAGCGGCGGCCTTCGTCGTCGAGTTCCTGGGAAGCTACCAGGTTACCTGGCACAAGGGCCTGCATTTCAAGATACCGATCGTGCAGCGCATCGCGGCGCGGGTCTCCTTAAAGGAGCAGGTGTGCGACTTCGCCCCCTCGTCGGTTATCACGAAGGATAACGTCAGCATGACCATCGACTCGGTGGTCTATTACAAGGTCTTCAATCCGAGGCTCTATGCCTACGGCGTCGACCACCCGATCAGCGCGCTTGAAAACCTGAACGCCACGACGCTCCGTAACATCATCGGCAGCATGGAGCTGGACCAGACGCTGACCTCCCGCGAGGTCATCAACGACCAGATGCAGAAGGTTCTCGACGTCGCGACCGATCCCTGGGGCATCAAGGTCACCCGCGTCGAGCTCAAGAACATCATCCCGCCGCAGGAAATCCGTGCGGCGATGGAGAAGCAGATGAAGGCCGAGCGCGAGAAGAGGCAGACGCTTCTGGAGGCCAGCGCCCACAAGGAATCCGTCATCACCCGTGCGGAAGGTGACAAGCAGGCGAAGATCCTTGCCGCCGAGGCCGAGCGTGACGCGCAGATCGCCCTTGCGCAAGGCCGTGCGCGCTCCATCGAGCTCGTCTACGATGCGGAGGCGGAAGGCCTCAAGGCCCTGAAGCGGGCCGGCATCGACCAGGGCGTCCTGAAGCTGAAAGGCATCGAGGCCCTGAAGGACGTGGCAAATGGCCGTGCGACCAAGATTTACATGCCCTCGGACCTTTCGGGCGTGATTTCCTCCCTCGGCCTTGTCGGGGAGAGCCTTGGGATTGGCGACTATACGCCGATCGACCGGTCGGAAGCGGTGGATGCGCATCCGGTGGAGGACCCCTGCTGCGAGGTCGAGGACAATCGTTCTACGGAAACCTACCGCAGCGTCGAGAGCGCCGAGCAGATTCAGCAGGATCTGCACCGGGACGAGCATGGGGGACACTAAATCTGAAAGACAGACAGGCAGGGGAAGGAAGTAAAACCCTGCCTGTTTTATTATTCACAGAGTCACGTAAGGAGCTGTTAAGAAATAAGGTGTACAGTTGGCTTAGGATAAATTCGTTTCTACAAGGCGGAGGAAGGAGGCGTAGCGGGC
>CADCQU010000225.1 GCA_902803635.1 uncultured Lachnospiraceae bacterium
TCTTTCTTCGCCTTCTTCGAGAGTTCTCCAAGAATCCCGTTCACGAAGGACGGCGAAATGTCCCCGCCGTAAAGCTTCGCCAGCTCCACGGCCTCGTTGATCGCGACCCCCTCGGGAACGTCCTTGTCATAGAACATCTCGTAGACCGCCACCCGCAGAATCGCAAGGTCCGCCTTCGCAAAACGGTCCACCTTCCAGCCCTTCGCCGTGCTCCCAAGAAGCCGGTCAATCTCCGGGATATGCTCATGCACGCCCTCGTACCTTGCAAGAAGCTCCTCGCGATCCTTCTCCGAAAGCCCCTCAATCTCATCCAGGTACATCTCCAGCTGCTCCGGCATATCCCGTTCCAGCGTAAACGCATAGACAAACACCATCTTAAACAAATGCTCCCGCATCTTACTTCGTGTCACGGCTCTTTCCTCCACTCTCCAGGCGGCTCTCATTTTGCCACGGCAAATGCTCGCTCCCGCTTCTCGTCAGGCATCCAAGGGTTCCATTTCTGCCACAAATAACGTTCTCCGGTTCTCGCCCCCGTCAAATCCCGACGGTTTTCATTTGCCACCGCAAATGCCCGCCCCTAGCTTTTCCTTCGGTTCCGTTTCCCTTGATTATACACGAAAATTCCCGCAAAACAAAGGTTTTGCGGGAATTTGATAAAATTGGATACATGTTATTCCTCATCCATCGCGACGTCCGAGACGGCCACGTTCACCTTGACGACGTTCATGCCGGTCATGTTCTCGATGGCGGCCTTCACGCGCTCCTGCACGGCCATGCTCACCGCCGGGATGCTGTAGCCATAGTCAATGCGGATGGAAAGGTCCACGGTGATGTCCTGGCCCTCATTGGCAACCTTCACGCCCTTTGAGAGAGCCTTCCCGCCCTTCTTCGCAATCAGATCATTCGTCGCGTTGCCGGCGAGGGCGGAAACACCCTGCACCTCGGTCGCCGCCAGCCCGACGATGGTCGCAAGAACTTCATCTGCAATTTTCACGGAACCGATCTCTCCTTCCTCCTTGATGGTAACCATCTTTCTCTCATCTGCCATAAACAAATCCTCCTCGAACTCCCCGAAATCCATTATACCAGTATCCACCCGTTTCTTCAACACGGAAAAACGTTTACCTGTCTTCCTCCCAACCGCCGAACTCCGCGAGCCTGAGTCCCTTATTTCTCTTCAACGTCATATCCACGCTCCACTCGTGCGCGAAGAGGAGGAGCGGGTTACCCTTCATGTCCTGCACCTTCTTCATGTCCGTGGTCCCCTCCAGGTTCTCCACGTCCACCTCGCTTGGGTTCTCGATCCAGCGGATGAACTCGTAGGGCAGGCTCTCCATGCGAATCTCAACCTTGTATTCCTTCTCCAGACGGAAGCGCAAAACGTCGAGCTGCAGCACGCCGACCACGCCGACGATGACCTCCTCCATCCCGGCATGCAGCTCCTGGAAAATCTGGATCGCGCCCTCCTGGGCGATCTCCTCAATTCCCTTCGTGAACTGCTTCCGCTTCATGGTGTCCACCTGCCGGACCCGCGCAAAATGCTCCGGCGAGAACGTCGGTATCCCGCCGAACTTGAAATTCTCGCCCGGCGCAAGCACCGTGTCGCCAATCGAATAAATCCCCGGGTCGAAGACGCCGATAATGTCGCCCGCCCAGGCCTCCGACACCACGTGCCGGTCGTCCGCCATCATTTGCTGCGGCTGCGAGAGACGTGCCTTCCGCTGCCCCTGCACATGGTAGACCTCCATGTCCGCGTCAAAATGCCCCGAGACGATGCGCATGAACGCCACGCGGTCCCGGTGGTTCTTGTTCATATTTGCCTGGATTTTGAAGACAAATGCGGAAAATGGCTTCTCCTGGGGATCGATGAGCCCCTGGTCGCTCATGCGCGGAAGCGGCGGTGTGGTCATCCGCAGAAAATGCGCCAAAAATGTCTCCACGCCGAAATTTGTCAGGGCGGAGCCGAAGAACACCGGCGAGAGCCTCCCGTTGTCCACCTCGCTCTGGTCAAATTCGGCCGAGGCACCGTCCAAAAGCTCCAGCTCCTCGAAGAGCTGCTCCTTCTCCTCTCCGCTGACAAATTCCGAGAGTGCCGAATCGTTGATACCGATGGTTTCCACGGTACCTTCCTTCGTGCCCTTTAACGTATCGCTAAAGAGGAGCACCTTCTCCTCCGCCCGGTCGTAAACGCCTTTGAAGCCCTTCCCGTTTCCAATCGGCCAGTTCACCGGACAGCACGGAATCCCCAGCTCGTGCTCGATCTCATCGACCAGCTCGAAGGGGTCGCGCGTCTCCCGGTCCAGCTTGTTGATAAAGGTAAAAATCGGGATGTGGCGTCTTGCACAGACCTTGAAGAGCTTCCGCGTCTGCGCCTCCACGCCCTTCGCCCCGTCAATCACCATGACCGCGGAATCGGCGGCCATCAGCGTCCGGTACGTGTCCTCCGAAAAGTCCTGATGCCCGGGCGTATCCAGAATATTAATGCAAAATCCATCATAGTTAAACTGGAGGACCGAGGATGTCACGGAAATACCCCTCTGCTTCTCGATCTCCATCCAGTCCGAGACGGCATGCCTTGCCGTGGCCTTCCCCTTGACGGACCCGGCCAGATTGATCGCCCCACCGTAGAGCAGGAACTTCTCCGTCAGCGTCGTTTTCCCGGCGTCCGGATGCGAGATAATGGCAAATGTCCGCCGCCTTGCGATTTCTTCAAACATATCATTCTTCCTCCGCCTCAAAAATAAGCTCCATCGGCCTCCCGGCAAATACCGCCGCCGCATATCCGTCCACTACCGCAAGGTTCGTCCCCCAGCCTTCGCCGAGGGGTTCCCCCATCCCTTCAAAAACTCCGCGGCCCGTATACTTCCCATACGCCTCCCGCAGCGCAAAGCGTTCGAAAAAAAATCGCTCCGGCTCCGCGGAAAGCTCCATTTGCCGCACCTCCTCTGCCGAAAGCACACGCCTTGCAAGCCGCGGCACATTTGCCGACTGCATCCTCTGGATATCGACACCAATTTCCTCGCGGGCAAGGCCGAAAAGAATATACTCTCCGGAATGGCTGAGGTTAAAATGCACCTCCGGGTGAGCAGCAAAATACGGCTTCCCGCCCTCGGCCTCCCGCTCGGTAAACTCCGCCTCCGGAAAGCCGGTCAGCTCCGCCGCCTTCTCCCGGAGAAAGCCATGTGCGAGGGTCGAAATCTCCCTTGGGCGAAGACCCTTGGCGGAAATCTTCCTATAATATAGGAAGATTCTCCCGTACGGCAGGGTCTCCATCATAATCTCCCCGGTTCCACCCACAGGATTCTTCGCTTCGCTCAGAATGACAGCTTTGGAAATCTCACGGCAAGCCGCCGTTTTTCCCTCGTCTCCGCCCACGGGATTCTTCGCTTCGCTCAGAATGACAGGCGCAGGTGCTTCGCTCAAGCCTCCGCCTCCAGCTTCGCGATGGCGGCCTGGATTCTTGCGAGCGACTCCTCCTTCCCGAGGATCTCCAGAAGCTGCGTCGCGCCGCCGGGGGTCTGGGCCTTGCCGGAGAGGGCCGTCCGCACCGGCCACATCACCTGCCCGTTCTTGTACCCCTTCTCCTGCGCAAATGCGACCAAAAGGGCGTAGAGCGCGTCGTTCGAATAATCCTCCGTCGCCTCCAGCACCGGCAGCACCTCCCGGAGGACGGCGAGCGAAAGCTCCTTCGTAGTCTTCATCTTCTTGTGGACGTACATTTCCACGTCATATTCCGGCACCGCAGCGAAGAAATCAATAATCTCCGGAATCTCCGCAAAGGTCTCGATCCGGCTCTTGGCAAGATCCGCCAGAAGCTTCGGGTCCTTCGCATTTGGCACGGCCTTCTCCACCACAGGCAGAGCCAGTGCATAATAGGCCGCATCGTCCATTTGCCGGATATATTCGCCATTGAGCCAGCGGAGCTTGCCCATGTCGAAGACCGCCGGGCTCTTGTTGATCTTCCGATAATCAAAGTCGCGCACGAGCTCCGAAAGGCTCTTCTTCTCCTCGTTGTCCTCCGGGCTCCAGCCAAGGAGCGCGACGTAGTTCACGATTGCCTCCGGGAGAAGCCCGAGGTCCAGCAAATCCTCGAACGACGAGTGCCCCGAGCGCTTCGAGAGCTTCGCGTGGTTCTCGTCGGTGATCAGCGGGCAGTGCACATAGACCGGCACCTCCCAGCCGAAGGCCTCATAGAGAAGGTTGTACTTCGGGCTCGACGCGAGGTACTCGTTCCCGCGCACGACATGCGTAATCCCCATCAAATGGTCGTCCACGACATTTGCAAAATTATAGGTAGGGAAGCCGTCCGACTTAATCAGGATCATGTCGTCGAGCTCCGCATTTTCCACGGAAATATCCCCGTAAATCTCATCGTGGAAGGTGGTCGTCCCCTCCGTCGGCGCATTGAGGCGGATGACGTAGGGCTCGCCGGCCGCAAGCTTCGCCTCGACCTCCTCCTTCGGCAAATGCAGGCAGTGCTTGTCATAGACGGAGATTTCCTTCCCGCCGACGACGCGCCGAAGCCCCTCCAGCCTCTCCTTCGTGCAGAAGCAGTAATAGGCATGGCCTGTCTCCACGAGCTTTTTTGCATATTCCAGATAAATGCCCTGCCGGCACCGCTCGCTCTGCACATACGGGCCGACCCCGCCGTCCTTGTCCGGGCCCTCGTCATAATCAAGGCCCGCCTTCTCCATC
Source organism: uncultured Lachnospiraceae bacterium (assembly GCA_902803635.1). Classification (GTDB taxonomy): domain Bacteria; phylum Bacillota; class Clostridia; order Lachnospirales; family Lachnospiraceae; genus Chordicoccus. Next base: position 4,696 of record CADCQU010000225.1, read on the forward strand.
GTCCGGTAAATGATCTCCAGTGCGCCTTCGTAAAGTCTCTCCTGGTCGGTATCTTCGATGCGTAGCATAAACGTCCCGTCCGCATGGCGGGCAATCAGATAGGCATACAGGGCCGTGCGCAAATTCCCGACATGCATTCTTCCCGTCGGGCTCGGTGCAAATCTTGTTTTAACCTTCATCATCTTTTCTCCGTTTTCAAATTCCAACAAAACAGCGTTCCCATCATACCAGTCTTTTTTCTCTTTCGCAAGTGGCAGAATACATCTGCCGATTCTCCCGCATCCCTTGCCTCCCCCTTCCAAGGGGAGCCATGTAGCAAGCAATCATTCAGCCGCCGCGACCCTTCGCCGGCCTTCCCGGTCGGGTTCTCCCTGCGGGAAGCGAATCCTTCGTGAGACGGAGAGGGCGATGGCGAGCTCGAAAACCTGCAAAAGAAGCGCCGTCCCGCCGTAACTCACCAGCGGGAGAGTAACTCCGGTCGCCGGGATCACCCGGAGCGTCACGCAGATATTGAGAATCGATTGGACCGAGATATGGGCGGCCACGCCGGCCACCATCAGCGACCCGAAGAGATCCGGCGCGTTCTTTGCGATGAAAACCAGCCGGAAAACAATGTAGACCAGAAGTCCGATCAGAATACCGGCTCCGAGAATCCCCAATTCCTCGCACACGATGGAAAAAATCATGTCGTTCTGCGGTTCCGGGATCCACCCGAGCTTCTGGGTGCTGTTCCCGAACCCCTTTCCAAGCAGCCCGCCGTTGCCAATGGCGTAAAGGCCCTGCGTCACCTGCCAGCCGTCCCCGGTCCGGCTCGCCTCCGGCGAAAGCCACGAGAAAATGCGTTTCAGTCGGAAATTATTATTGGAGGCATTGAACTGGACGATGACCCAGAGGACGAGTGCCGAAAAGGCAGCCGCCGCACCGATAATCCCTGCGAGCAGCTTGGGTTTCGGATAGGCGATAAAAATGATAGCCACCCCAATGAGCGCGATAATGATGGCCGTGCTCATGTTGTCCGTAAAGACCATGCAGGCCCCCGCCTGCACCCCCACGACGGCAAATAAGAGAAACAGCGCCCAGATTTTCTCAATCTTATCCCCAAGCCGCAAAACCACCGCCGGTACCGCCACGATGACGGCCAGCTTCCCGAACTCCGATGGCTGGAGCGTGACGATGCGAAGATCCAGCCATCGCGTCGATCCGTGGCTTTGGTGGCCAAAGAACGGAATCCGGACGGCAGCCATCGCAAGGAAGGCCACAAGGTAGACAAGCCATGACAGCCGAAACAGCCGCCGGTAGGAAAACCGCGGCAGGATAACAATGACAAACAGGGCGGCTATCACATAAAGAAGCTGTTTCTTCAGATAAAAAAGATCACTTTTTAGCTTGGTCACCCGCAGCGCGTCGTAATAACTGGCGCTGTACAGCATGACCAGCCCGTAGGCCAGAAGAAGGATTGTCGCAACGATGAGCGGATAGTCGATGTATCTCGCGTTCTGCCTCCCCCTCTTCCCATTCTTCTTTCCAAAACCAAACATTCGAAGCCGTCCCCTCCTTTTTATCTGCCAAATGCCGCAAATTGAACCTTGACAAGGCCCAGCTTCAGCTCCTCATAGGCCTTCTGCGCCTCCTCGGACACCAAATCCTTCCCGCGAAGGAGTTCGGTCAGCCGCATGGCCGGCCCTCCGACGGGGACAACGCCCAGCGTCATGGCCGCCCCACGCAGGGTATGGGCCGCCATAAATGCCGCCCTCGCGTCCCCCCGCCCCATGGCGGCCTCCAGGTCGTCAAAGCAGGTGTCTTCCAGAAGCTCCTTCACCATCTCCTCATAAAAAGCTTCATCCCCGAAGAGCCTGTCCAGAGCCTCCTCCGTGCGGCAGCCGGCCGCAGCCATCCGGCCGACAAAGTCCGACCGCCCCGCCGTCACCGTCGTTGTTTTCTCCTCCATGCGCTTTTCCTCCCTCTCGATCCGCCTCACGGCGACCCTCCGCGATGCGCGCGAGCACCCGCCGCCGCTCGGCCGCCTGCCGATTCTCCAACGCCTTTTTCCGGAGTTCCAATTTCTCTTTCGAGCAAAGCCGCGTCACCAGCACCGCGACGGACCTTGCGGGCACCTGCAAATGCCTCTGGTCCGTCATGGCCCCGTCCGAATCACAGGCAAATAGCCCCTCCGCCTCGGGCGAGGTATCCATAACGCGCACCCACTCCCTCCCAAGCGAGGGCTCCGGGATTTCAAATGTATGCTTTTCCCAATACGCATTCAGGGCGATGAAGACGTCCTCATCTCGTTCCCCGTCCGACCGCTCTGCGTACGCCCCGGAGAGCAGCATCCCCACCGACCGGCATTCCGGATCGTAGGGCACGTACCAGACATGGTTCGAGTGGAAGGAAACATCCGGCAGCCCATAGCCGCGGTAGTCCGCCGCCCGCAAGACCCTCGGCAAATGGAGCACCGGGTGCTCCCGCCGGAGTGCAAGAAGGCTCCGGACGAACTCCGTAAGGGCCTCGTTCTTCTTTGCCTCCCCCCAGTTCACCCAACCAATGGGATTGTCCATGAGAAAGGCATGGTTATTGCCCTTCTGGCTGTTGCCGAACTCGTCCCCCGCGCAAAGAAGGGGAATCCCCTGCGACAAAAACACGTAGGACAGGGCATTTTTCACCTGCCGTCTGCGGAGGTCGAGCACGTCCCGATCCACCGTCTCCCCCTCCGCGCCGCAGTTCCAGCTCGCGTTAAAGGGGGTGCCGTCAAATTTGTAGGCGCCATTTGCCTCGTTGTGGGGTTCGTTGTAGCTCACCAAATCCCGGAGCGTAAAGCCCTCGGTCGTCGCCATGAAATTCACAGTCCCCACGTGGCTGCCATTTGCCACAAGACAATGCATGGCATCGTGGAACCTTCCGCGGTCGCTCTTCAAATAGCTGCGCATCGCGTACATCCAGTCCGTCCCATAGGCCGCGAGGCGCCGGCCGGGATAGTCTTCCGTAAGCGAAAGCCCCTCAAGGAAGAGCTTCGCGTCCGCAAGCACGGGGTCGGAAAGCACGAGCGCACCGGGCACGCCCTCGCCGACGACATGGAAGCCGTCCACATGGTAAAAGAGCCGCCAGTGCCGAAGGCCCGCAAGGAAGGCCGCAGGGTCCACGTCCTTTGGCGCGTAAAATTCCATGATACACGCAATTCCCGCCTCGTGCAAGGCCTTCACCAAGGCATGCACTTCCTGTACCGCATTTTTTCCATACACGAAGTCCTGCTTCGGGGCAAGATAGTAGTTCTTCTTCGCGTAGCCCCAGAAATTCCGCCGCTCCTCGCGGACAGGCGGACACGGGAGAAGGCCATTTGGCAAAAGCGGCGGCTCGCGGAGCGCATCGTCCCACTCGTAGGCCGGCAGAAGCTCCACCGCCGTGAAGCCCAGATTCCGAATATACGGAATTTTCCGCATCAATCCCCGAAAGGTTCCCTTCTCGCGGACGCCCGACTTCGGGTCGCGCGTGAAGCCCCGCACGTGGAGGCGGTAAATGCTCAGCTCCTCCAGCGTCTGCGCTAGCGGCTGTCCTCCCTTGTCAAATGTTTCCTCGACATAACAAATGTTCCCGACAATTCTTTTTGCATAGGGGTCGCGCCGGACTCTCCCGCCGATGCGGTAAAAATACCCGCACCGCCGGACGCCCTTCCCAAGGACACGCACCGATGTGCTCTCGCCGAAGCGTCTGGCGGAAGTCAGATCCACGCAAAAAAGCTCCCGCCCCTCTGCATCCACAAGGACAAGCTCCGCGGCGGCCCCCGAAGGCACCCGCACCGTATAATTCACGCCTCCCGGCACGGGCGTCGCCCCCATAACGAGCGGGTCACCCTCGCCGATCCTCCATTTCTCCGCAACCATCCCTAATTTCCTCGCATATATCCATTGTTACCGGATGAAATCCGGTTATCTATTACCATTTAGATGCCCCTTACGAAATGACAATGCTCTATTTAAAGGCATTGTCATTCTGAGCGAAGCGAAGAATCCCGTAAGGTTTTTCGCAAAGTTGACGGGATTCTTCGTCGCTACGCTCCTCAGAATGACAGAAAATCGTGGAACACCTGATCTGTAACGATTTTCTTCCTATTATACTCTAAAATGAAAACAATTCCCACAATTTTTTGTTGTGTTCTTGGGAAAGTTATGTTATTCTCATTTTTGATACCTAAGGGACATTTGAGATACAAAGGAAAGGAGCCTTACAATGGCCAACTTCAACGAGCTCATGGAGAGCGAAGATCAATTTGACGAAGACAGCTACGGCATCATCACCCTGACCCTGGACGACGACAGCGAACTCGACTGCGCCATCCTCTCCATCTACCCGGTCGGCGACAAACAGTACATCGCCCTCATGCCGCTGGATGAGGAAGGCGATGTCAGCGAGGAAGCCGAGGTCCTCATTTATCGCTTCGTCGAGCACGAGGACGCGGATCCGGACCTTGAGAACATCGACGACGATGACGAGTACGAAGCCGCCGCCGACGCCTTCGACGAGCTTCTCGACGCCGAGGAATTCGACGAGGATTTCGAGGACGAGGACGAGAAGAAATAAAGCCGCGTAAGCGTCAAGTACCCAAGAGGGGGATTCCCCCTCTTTTTTTGTCCCCCAGAAAGGAGGTCCCCATGAGCTTCATCCAGGTCGAAGACCTTAAAAAACAATTCATCGTGCGGAAAAAACGCGAAAAGGGCTCCCTCTTCCGCGAAAAGGAAATCCGCGAGGCCCTCCGGGGCGTTTCCTTCGAGATCGAGCGCGGGGAGCTGGTGGGCTACATCGGCCCGAACGGCGCCGGCAAATCCACGACGGTCAAGATCCTCTCCGGGATTCTCACGCCGGACGGCGGCAAGGCCCTGGTCGGCGGGCAGGTTCCCTGGAAGAACCGGCGGGATTACGTGCAGCACATCGGCGTGGTTTTCGGCCAGCGAATGCAGCTCTGGTGGGACGTGCCGATTTTAGATAGTTATAACCTTCTAAAGGACATCTACAGAATCCCCGAGGACCGCTACAAGAGCCGTCTTTCGGAGCTGACGGACGCCCTCGGGCTCGGGGAACTTCTCCGCACGCCGCTCCGCCAGCTCAGCCTTGGCCAGCGGATGCGGGCGGAACTCTGCGGCTCCCTCCTCCACCAGCCGGACATCCTCTTTTTGGACGAGCCGACCATCGGCCTCGACGCGGTGAGCAAGCTCGACCTCCGCGACTTCCTCCTCTGGGAAAACCGCGAACACAAGACCACAATCCTCCTCACCACGCACGACATGGAGGACATCGCCGCCCTCTGCCAGCGGGTCATGGTGCTCGGCCACGGCAGCAAGCTCTACGACGGGAACCTCGCCGACCTCCTTGCGCGCTTCGACAAGACCCGCACCGTGGAAATCTCCTACGACGACCCCGCGGCCGCCCTGAAGCTCCCGCCCACCGTTCAGGTCGAGAAAAATGGCGACGGCTTCCGTCTCTCCTACAAGCCCGAAGAGTTCCCGACCGCGAAGCTCCTCTCCCTTCTGCAAATGGCCGGCCCCATCCGGGAAATGACCGTGCAGCCGCAGAACATCGACCACCTCATCGCGGCGATGTACGAGGAGATGGATCTGTAATCCCCTCCAAATGAACAAGCAAAAGCTTAAAAGGGAAATGTGTTCCATCGAAAATGCCTGTCATTCTGAGCGAAGCGAAGAATCCCGTCAAATCATTTGGAAGCTTGGCGGAATTCTCCCAAAGGAGTTCCCATGAAACCTTACCTCTCCATCTTCAAGCTGCGCCTCCGCCTGGAGACCCAGTACCGCGGCGCCGTCCTCGGCGGCCTCATTTGTCAAATGTTCTTTGGCCTCATCCTAATCGCGGTCTACCGGGCGCTCTACGCCTCGAAGCCCCAGGCCATCCCCTTTGCAAATGTCGCGACCTACGTCTGGTTCCAGCAGGCGTTCTTCCGCATGCTGCTCTCCACTGATGACGACCTCATGGAAAAAATCAAGACCGGCGGGATCGCCTACGATCTCTGCCGGCCGCTGCATCTTTACAGTTTCTATTATTTCCGGATTCTGGCCATGAAGCTCATGGGAAGCCTCCTCCGCGCGGTGCCGATGCTCCTCATCGCCCTCCTCCTTCCGGAGGGCTGGGGCATGTCGCTGCCCGCCTCGCCGGCCGCCTTCCTCGCCTCCATCGTCTCGCTCCTTCTCGGGGCCGCCTGCGTGACCGCCTCGGAGAACATCACGATGGCCGCCACCATGCGCACCCTCGACCCGCGCGGCTTCCGCACCATTTTCAACGTGCTGCTCATGCTCCTTACAGGAAACATCCTGCCGCTGACCCTCTATCCGGACAGCTGGCAGCCCGTCCTCCGGCTGCTGCCCTACGCGCAAATGCTGGACGCGCCGGCCCGGCTCTACACTGGCGAGTACCCCCTTGCGGAGGTTCCCGGCATTTTCCTTCTGCAAATCGCCTGGATCATCGCCCTCGTCGCCCTCGGCTGCTTCCTCTGGAACCAGAACCAGAAGCGTCTGGTGCTGCAGGGTGGTTAATAAGATTCGTCCTTCCGAATTCCTGTCATTCTGAGCAAAGCGACACCTCAGTGTGCAGAAAACAGTCCGGTGGACTGTTTCCTGTAAGAATCCCCTCAATCTGGAGGCTCATATGAATACACTACGTCTCTATTTCCACTCTATGTCCATTCTCCTAAAATGCCACCTCCAATATCCCCTGTCCTTCTGCCTGCAGACCTTTGGGCAGCTTGTTATGGAGGGGGCGGAGCTTCTGGCGGTCATCCTTCTCATCGACCGCTTCGGCCGTCTTGGCAAATGGCTCCCGGGGGACCTTTTCTTCTTCTTCGGCCTTATGTCCGTGAGCTTCTACCTCGCGGAGTTCTTCGGCCGGGGTCTTACCGGAAATTTTGGCCCGATGGTGCAGTCCGGCCAGCTCGACTCGCTCCTCCTCCGCCCGCGCGGCATCCTCACGCAGGTCATTTGCAGCGCGATCGATCCCCGGAGGATCTCCTGCATCGCCGTCGGCGTGGTGAGCCTCGTCCTCGGGAGCCATCTCGCCCAGGTCCACTGGGCTCTCCCGAACATTCTCCTCCTTTTGGAGAGCATTTTCTGCGGCTTCTGGCTCGTGCTCGGCCTCTTCCTCATCGAGGCGATATTTTGCATTTACAGCATCAAATCCGTGGAGATTTCCAATACGCTCACCTACGGCGGCCGCAGTGCCTGCCAGTACCCGGTCGACGCCTTCCCGCTGGCCCTCCGGATTCTCTTCACCGTCATCGCGCCATTTGCCCTGGTCATGCACGTGCCGGCCTCGCAGATCCTCGGGAAGCCCATCTTCGGGTGGCCGGCATTTGCCGCGTACATCGCCCCCCTCGCCGGACCCCTCCTCTACGCCGTCCTGTCCGCTCTCTTTTACCGCGCCCTCCGGCACTACCGGTCGACGGGGTCGTGAGCCCTTCGCCTCCCTATTAGGGGGAGGGTTACAGTTCAGGTAGCCCCGTCGAAAATGGACGCTTTGTTTTGTAAAGGAATTGTCATTCTGAGCGAAGCGAAGAATCCCGTAA
>CADCQU010000226.1 GCA_902803635.1 uncultured Lachnospiraceae bacterium
CAATATCCTTATCATGGAGGAGCTGACCGACATCCGCGCCTACGGGGCGGGTGCCTCCTCGAAATACCTCTTCGAGGGTGGTCGCATTGAGCGCGTGGTCAATCCCAAGGATGTTAAGACATACCTGGAACGATTTGGGAATAAAGAATAAATTCGGCCGCTTCTCTTGGCTCCCCCTAAGGGGGAGGCAAGAGTCGCTTAAATAGATTTGGATATTTATACAAATTTCCTCAAAAAACACTCCAAAATCGGGGTGTTTTTTGGTATAATAGTAAATGTCAAATCAGTCTCTTTCGGAGGGGGTGCATAACCTTAAACGCTTAAGTTAATTTATGTTTACTGGGGGTTTTATGGGAAGGGATTTGGAGAAGTTTATCAAAAAGAACTTTCACAAGGCGATCGAGTACCGCAAGATCCTGCCTTATTACCAGCCGGTTGTCCGTACGTCCGCCCGCCAGCTCTGCAGCTTCGAGGCTCTTGCGCGTTGGATCGATCCGGCGATTGGCAGGATTTTCCCGGACGAGTTCATTCCGGTCCTCGAAAAGGAACGCCTCATCCACCTTCTGGATGCGTCGATCCTTCGGCAGGTCTGTGCGCGGATGCGTGGCAACATCAACAAAGGAGAAATGCCGATTCCAGTTTCGGTCAATTTATCGTGGCTGGATTTTTTTCTCTGCGACATTTTCGAGATCGTGGACCAGATTGTCACCGAATACCAGATTCCCCATGACTATTTGTATTTCGAGATCACCGAGAGCGTCATGGCCGAGCAGAAGGAATTTCTGGAGGGTATCGTGGACAAATTCCATGCCGCAGGCTATCAAATTTGGATGGACGATTTCGGCAGCGCCTACTCCTCGCTGAACTCTCTCAAGGAGCTTACATTTGACGAGATTAAGCTCGACATGCGCTTCCTCCGGCCCTTCAACCTTCGCTCGAAGCGCATCACGACCTACATGGTGGCCATGGCGAAGAGCATCGGCATCCACACGCTGGTAGAGGGCGTGGAGACCGAGGAGCAGTTCTCTTATATGCATGATATCGGCTGCGAGAAGGTACAGGGCTACTATTTCGGGGAGCCACTGCCCTACGAGGAGGCCCTTGCGAATCTGAAGGTCAAGAACATTCCGATTGAGGCTCCCCAGGACCGGCTGTATTATGACGAGATTGGCCGGATTGATTTTTTGAGCGCCGTCCCGTTTATGACCCAGAAGGAGCAGGATGCCATCGTGACGGCCAGGCAGCTCAACAGTATCCCGCTGGCCCTGGCCGAGTTTTCGCTGGACACCTTTACAATCCTGTTTTGCAACACGGCCTTTGAGGAGACCGCGGCCGGGACGGGGATGTTCCAGGACGTTTTTTCACAGGAAATGCTGCGGTGTCCGCAGCCCTACAACCGGATTTCCGATAAGCTCGTCCAGCTGATGGACTATGTGAAGAAAAAAGGCGACGGCCGGATGATGTTCACGTTTAACGAACAGTATTTCGAGATCCGTGCGCGCCGCATGGCTCAGACGAAGGGGAGGTTCTGCGTTCTCATCAAGGTGACAAATCTCACCAAGGAGTCCAAGGCGGAGAACACGTCCTACCTCGACGACGTTGTCCGCAGGATTTACGCGATTTTTGACCGGATAACGTTGATTAACGTCAAGGAGGACACGATCCGCCCGCTGTACACGGCAAGCAGCGAGGATTTGGTCTCTGGAAGGAGGGGAATCAAGGCGTTGCTCCTTGAATATGCCGAACGGTATATCTACTCGGAGGACAGGGAGCGGTACATCCACACCTATGACCCGGAGGTAATGTTTGCGCGTTTTGCGACAAGCCCCTCTACGAGCTTCACGGAGGTCTTCCGTACGAGCCTGACCAACAGGCAGTATGGCTGGAATGCATACACGGTCTTAAAGATTGATGAAGAGAATTATCTCATGCTCGTCCGCAACGTCCACAAGACAGCCAGCGAGCTGGTGGAGCGCCTCGTGCCGCCCGAGGAGGATGACGGAACCATTTCGCCTACGAGGCTGTGGAACGCCTTGATCCACTCTGACCTTCTTGGCCTGTTCTGGAAGGATAAGGACCGGCGGTTTTTGGGGGTGAGCCAGGCCTTCCTCGACTATTACGGCTTCTCCTCGACGGACGATGTCCGCGGGAAGACCGATGAGGATCTTGGCTGGCACGTGCACCCGGATCTCTATATGAACGATGAGTACCAGGTGATCAAGAACGGAATCACGATCAAGAACAAGTCCGGGTTCTGCATGCGCGACGGGGAGAACCGCGAGATCGCGGCGAGCAAAATGCCGCTCTACAACTGGAACGGGGAAATTGCGGGGCTTCTGGGCTTCTTTATCGACAAGGGGCTTCTCAATGCAAATGACAAGTTCGGACCGGACAGCTCCCGTCGGGATATGCTCACGGGACTTCTCAACTCGCGCGGCCTCTCGGAGGAGGCGGCCCTGTTCTATGATGAATTCTACCTGCGTGGAACGGATTTTGTGCGCATCCATATTGCCGTTAATGACTTTGCCGCCTTGAATGAGCAGTATGGCTTCGACTTCGGGGACAAGGTCCTGAACCGGCTGGGGGAGGCGCTTCGGAAAAAGTTCGGCCTTACGAGCGCGGTGGGGCGGTATTCGGGCAATAACTTCGTTGTCCTTCATCAGATTCAGACGCGGGAGGAGGCAAATAACCTGCGGGCCATGATCAAGGAGGTTGGCACGTCGCTCGGAAAGGTGGAAGGGGTGCCGGTCACGCTGTACCTGTCCGTAGGCTACGTCCTCTTCTCGGAATGCCAGGATACGGAGGAACAGGCAAGGCTCAGTGAGATGCGGCTGCACGCGGATTATGACCAGAATATTTCCAACGAGAGCCGGCTTGTCCATGCGACGGAAATTTTCTATCTCTTTGACGATCTTCCGATGTCCTACAGCGTCTACCGCGTCCGGCGCATGGAGAACAGCAATCTCTACGACGCGGAGATTTTCTACGTGAACCACCGGTTCGAGGAGTTTGGCGGCGTCCAGGCCAAGGATGTCCTCGGCCGCAGCGTCCGGGAAATCTTCCCGCACCTCGGGGAGGGGTGGTACAGGGATGTCCGCCGTGCGGCCTGGGACGGGGAGACCGTGGAAGGCTACTTCGTTGATATCCGAAACGGAAGGCGCTTCCAGTTCACGGCCCGCCAGATCATTTACCGCGGATACTGCGCGGTCACGTATCTCGAAGTATAGGAACATAAGGATGCTTTTCAAGGCGGCCCCTCGCATCTGATGCGAGGGGCCGCTTAAATTTTTCATCCGAAAGCTTATTTACTTTGTTTATTTAAAATGGTAATATAGAAACCGTGTTGGCATTTGACGGAAAAATGATGGAAATGGGTGCGTATGGGGAAGATGACAAATGCGGAGGGCCGCATAATTGAGTATGACCTTCGGGGGGAGCTGACCCACGCGGTCTACGTGGCGTGCCTTGTGCGTGACCTTTGCCGGGAGCTGGAGCTTCCGGAGGAGGACGTCTACGATTACACGCACGCGGGCTTTCTCCACGATATCGGAAAGCTTCGCCTCGTCAACTACCTGTACCGGGGCGAGCGGCGGGAGAACCCGCTGGTGGTGGAGGAGATGAAGTATGTGCGGATGCACTCGATGCTCTCGCACGACATTCTGACCGGGATGGGCTACCCGGAGAAAATTTGCGAGACGGTGCTCTACCACCATGAAAATTACGATGGCAGCGGGTATCCGGAAAACCTCTCGGGCGAGGAAATTCCGCTGGGCTCGCGGATCATCCGTGTCTGCGACGTGTTCGCGGCCCTGACCTCGGACCGGCCCTACCGGAAGCAGTTTCCGCTCGACGATGCCCTCCAGCTCATGATCGACGAAATCCCGCATTTTGACATGCGGATTTTCCTCGCATTTAACCGCGTCGCGCACCGGGTCGGCACCTCGTACCACCGGCAAATGACGTAC
>CADCQU010000227.1 GCA_902803635.1 uncultured Lachnospiraceae bacterium
GCAGAGGCATCTTCTGCCGGTGCTGGGGCTTTTGGATGCTGGAGTGCCTGTCTCCGGGGTACGAGCTTCTTCGGCCGGGAAAATGCCGGGGATCGGCTCGCTTCCGCTTTCCGAAAAGCTGCCGGCCGTGGAGGGAGGCTCGGCGCCGGACGCTGCTGTTTCCCCGTTTTTCAGGCTTCTTTCCGAGGAAACCGGCTTTGCGCCGGAGGACATTCTCTCCTACGACCTCTTTCTTGCGAACCGCCAGAAAGCCGTGCAGTGGGGGGCGGACGGGGAGTTCATCTCCGGGCCGCGGATTGACAACTTGGAGTGTACATTTGCCGCGTTCCATGGATTTTTGGAGGCAAATGGCCGGGACATCTCGGTATTCTGCGTCTTTGACAACGAGGAGGTGGGGAGCGCGACACGGCAGGGCGCGGCGGCCACCTTCCTCCGGGACAACCTCCAGCGCATCGCGGAGGAGCTTGGGATGAGCCGGGAGGGATATCTGCGGGCGGTTGCCCGGGGCTTCATGGTCTCCGAGGACAACGCGCACAGCATCCACCCGGGCTGGCCGGAGAAGGCGGACCCCATTTGCCGCCCGCTCCCCAACAAGGGGATTGTTTTGAAGCACCATGCGGGGCAGCGGTACGCGACCGACGCGGTATCCGCGGCCGTTTTCAAACGCATTTGCCGGCTCCACGACATTCCGTGGCAGGAATTTGCCAACCGCTCGGACATGCGCGGCGGGAGCACGCTCGGGAACATTTCGAGCACGCGGGTACCGCTTCGGACCGTGGATATCGGGCTCGCGCAGCTCGCGATGCACTCTGCGTTCGAGACCGCCGGGACAAAGGACACCGCGTGGATGGAGGTGTTCGCGAAGGCGTTCTACGAGGTGGAGTCACTGGGGATGTGAAGGGTTGCTTTCGATGTAAAGGCATTGTCATTCTGAGCGAAGCGAAGAATCCCGTAAGTTTTTTCGCAAAGATGATTGGATTCTTCGTCGCTTCGCTCCTCAGAATGACAGCTGACGGGGGCCAACTGAACTGCAACTGTGAAGGAGGTTGCGAAGGATGGAAGAGAAGGGGGCGGAGAAGAAGGTCGAGTATATCGAGCTGATTTACGACCTGATTTTTGTATACATTGTCGGGCGGAACAACTCGCTCCTGCACCATTTTTCAAATGGCTTCGTGGAGCCGTCGTCGTTTTTGACCTACATTCTGATGACGTTGGCGGTAATCCAAATCTGGAATTACAGCACTTACTACATTAATATATATGGAAGGCACAGCGTTCGGGAGCACGTGTTTTTATTTGTCAACATGTTCCTCCTCTACTTTATCGGCGAGGGGACACGGGCCGACTGGCAGGGTTATTACACGCAGTACCATGTCGCGTGGGCGCTCATCCTCGTGAACGTCGGCGTGCAGTACCTTTTTGAGCTGCGTGGCCGGACGGAGCCGAGGGAGCGCAGCAAGCTTCTTCGCATGGCAGGCATCCTCTTTGGCCAGGCCGCCGTCGTCGCGGCTGACATCTGGGTCTTCCGGGCGACCGGGAAGACCTGGCTCTCGCTTTTTGCCATCCTTGGCGGCATGGTTCTCGTGGCCATCTACGGGAGACGGCGGAGTGAGGGGAACGTGGACTTTATGCATTTGTCCGAGCGGGCGATGCTCTATGTCGTCTTTACGTTTGGTGAGATGGTCATTTGTATCGCAACCTATTTCGAGGGGGCCTTTTCGTGGCGGAACACGTATTTTGCGCTCATGGCCTTTCTCATTGTGGCCGGCCTCTTCCTGAGCTACGGGTATTTTTACGACCACATCATCGACCGGGAGAAGCAGACAAATGGCCTCGCCTACATGTTCCTGCATATTTTCCTGATCTTTGCGCTGAACAACATTACAAATGGCCTCGAATTCATGCGGGAGGATGAGGTTGCGCTTTTGCCGAAGCTTTTCTTCCTGGTGTTTTCCTTCCTGCTGTTCTTTGGCGTGCTCTTCGCGCTCGGGCTGGGACACGCGAAGAAAGAGTGCAGGCGGCTTGGGCGGCTCGCGGCCTTTACCGGGGTGATGGGACTCGTCTTCGCCGCGCTCATGTACATTTTCCAGAGGAACATGATGGTAAATATTGCGCTCACGGTGGTCTTTGTCTTCATCATCTTCGCCGTCATCTTCCGGTACGGCAGGCAAATGGAGGCGGGCGGGAGAATTTGAAAAATTTTTTAAAAAAGTGCTTGCATTTTCCTGGAAGCCGTGCTATTATATCCAAGTAGCAAGCACATGGCCGGTTGGTCAAGCGGTTAAGACGCCGCCCTCTCACGGCGGAAACAGGGGTTCGATTCCCCTACCGGCTACGAAAGACAGACAGATGCAGAACTCAAAAGCTGCTTGTGTCTGTCTTTTTTGTTGTACCAGAATAACAAGGCTTTTCCTCAGGTGGAGGTTCGCTTTATTATTCTTTCTGCCTCGCGCTCCTCAATGACAAAAACAAGGATTATATGAACTATAACTATTATTTTAAAATTACATTTGGATTTTTTACAAAAAAGAACTTACTTCAAGAACGAGTTGTTGTATAATAAAAAATCGGTGGATTTTCTGGGAAAACCTTCGGGGTTTTCAAAAATATGTTGGTAAGAAGGAGAAACCTCTATGAAGCATTTTTGGAAAAAAGGGATGGCGATGCTTCTGGCCGGGGTGATGACTCTTGGCGGGACGATGGTCCCAGAGAGGGCATTTGCAACGGAAACCGCTCTGGAGGAGGGCACCGTCCGGGAGAACGCATATGGCTTCTCCGCGGAGGATGGCAGCGAGGCCGCTATCTATGGGAATGCCAATGACTCCTTCGTGGCGGAGGAGGGCGAGGAGGTCTCCGTCCGCGTGAATTCTTACGGCCTCCCCGTGGAGGAGGATCTTGCCGGGGAGAGGGCGACTACCAAAGCTTCGGCTCTTCGAGGAGAATCCCTCGCGGGAGACGGGCAGCTTCCGGAAAGCTACAACAGCCTGGATTTGCAGACGCCGGTTCGTAACCAGAGCGGCCAGCTCTGCTGGGCCTTTTCCACGATAGCCAGAGTGGAGAACTCCCTTCGTAGTAAAAACTCAGACATCCCTGCGGACGGCGTTGACCTCTCGGAAATGCAGCTGAGCTACTCCGTTTTCCATGGTGAGGAGGATTATTATTCCACGAGCAAATGGTGGACCCTGGGCGGGACCTACAATATGGCCATCGGGGCCCTGGCCGCCGGGAAGGGGATTGCCTATGAGGAAGGGAACTATGTCTTCGACGGCTCGAAGTTTTCCACCTACAAACTGACGGAGGAGGAGATGCATACCCGGGGAACCCAGATTCTCATGGGGGCTGTCCTGCCGACCTGGCCGACAACTTATGAAGGGTATGCGGGGGAGGAAACGGAGGAGGAGACGAAGCTTGTGAAACAGGCCATCCTTGATCACGGCTCTGTCGCTGCTTATCTGGCCACCCTCGGATATATTTCAGAAAAAAATGCCTACTACAATCCGTGGCCGACGGTGACGCCGACAAGTACACCGAGGCCGACAAATACCCCGAAGCCGACGAATACGCCGACCCCGACAAGTACGCCAACTGCGGAGCCAACGGAAACGCCGGAGCTGACCGGGGAGCCGACGGAAGTGCCGGAGCCGACCGTTGAACCGACGGAAGCACCGGAGCCAGCAGTGGGGCCGACTGCGGGGTCGACGGATGCATCGGAACAGCAGGACGTATCTTCTCCGACTCCGAGCGAGGAAGAGCCGATTGAACTTCTGGAGATTTCCGCAGGTGGTGACGAGGCAAATGACCGCCCGCATGTGCAGGATAAGCCGGACTACAACCATGCCATCCTTCTTGTGGGCTGGGACGACAACGTGGAGACGGGCGCTCCCAAGCCAGGAGCCTTTCTCTTGAAGAACAGCTACGGGCAGAGCTTCGGTGGCGCAAGAAACGGTGCCCCGGCGGGATACTGCTGGGTCTCCTATTACGATGCGACCCTCGCGACGCCAACCCTCATCGAGGCGGCCGACGAAGGGCTTTCGGAGGTTCCCTATACGGATGCCTTCGCCTATGTGTCAACCCAGCCGGGAAAATATCTTACCAATTCGAAGAAGAAAGCACGCTGGGGAGCCTGTATTTATCAACCTGCGTCACGGGAGGAGCTTACATCGGTTGGTTTTTATACGAGAGCTTCGTCTTCCTATGAAATTGACGTAATGGTTGGAAAGACGGAGAGTGCTCTTGAGCTCCTCTCGCTGGAACCCCGGGTGACCCTTACGGGAACAAAGGATTATGCCGGCTACTACCGTCTGCCGCTCCCCGAGCCGGTCATTGTGGAGGAAGGGGAGTCCTTCGCGGTCATCGTGAAGAACCGTTCCCTCCTCAATGACCAGTACTACGTTGCCGTGGAGTCCGCGACGGTGAATTTTGGCAGCTACAAGCGGGTGACGGCGGGAAAAGCAGGCCGCTGCTACTACTATATTGAAGAAAGTGACTCGTGGACAGACAGCATGAGTGTTACCAGCGGTGGAGAATATGCGCAAGACATCGCCGCCTATGCTTACGGGAATCCGCTGCCGACGTTGACGCCGACCCCGGTTCCGGTGCAGAGCATTTCCTTCGAACAGCAGAACCTCAACCTGTCCGAAGGGGAACAGGTACAGCTACGCGTCATTTGCCAGCCGGCGGAGGCCGATCCGGAGCTTGTCTGGACGAGCAGCAACGAGGAGGTTGTCTCCACGGATCAGGAAGGTCTTGTGACCTATGTTGGTCCCGGAAATGCGAGCGTCACCGCGGCCACGGAGGATGGGCTGTCTGCGCAGTGCAGTATTCTGGCGCAGGCCTCCAATCCCGAGCCAACGGGTCTTCCGCAGCCGTCCAATATGCCGACGGTGACAAATGCGCCGACCCCGACGGGGACGTATGAGCTTCCGATTGTTCCGGTTACGCCGATGCCGACGAGTACGCCGGTTCCGACGCCGACAAATGTTCCGACGCCGACGGACGCGCCGATACCGAC
>CADCQU010000228.1 GCA_902803635.1 uncultured Lachnospiraceae bacterium
CTTATTTTCATAAGAGAACTTACACCGTAATCCCGTCGAGCTCCTCCGTCAGGCGGCAGATTTCGTCGACGAGGGAACTGATGTAGGCGATGGTGTCGAGAAGGGGACCGTCGGTGGTGATGTCCACGCCCGCAATTTTGGCAAGGCCCACGGGGTCCTCGGTCCCGCCGGCCGCAAGGAACTTCTTCCAGTCGGCGACGGCGGGCGCCCCCTCCTTCTCGATGCGGAGCATCGCCTTCGTCGCCAGCGTCAGCCCCGCGCTGTAGGTGTAGGAGTAGAGGCCCATGTAATAGTGCGGCTGCCGCATCCAGGTGCGCTCCGCCCCCTCCGTGAGCTCCACGGCATCGCCCCAGAAAAGCTCCAGATTCTTCCGGAAAAGCTCGTCCAGAATGTCCGCGTCAACGCTCCCGCCGGCATCGATGATGCGGTACACCTCCCGCTGGTACCAGGCCTCGCGAAGGTGCGTGACGAAATTGTGGTAGTACGTGTTGCCCACCATGCAGGAGAGGACCCAGCGGCGGAAGCGCTTGTCCTCGCTCGTATGCGCAAGGTAGCTGGCAAATAGCAGCTCGTTCATCGTGGACGGGGCCTCGATGAAGTAGAGCGACGGATCGGTATCGTAGAAGGACTGCGCACGGTCGCCGTAGAGGGACTGCCCGGCATGCCCCAACTCGTGGGCGAGAGTAATCACGTCCGACATACGGTCGTTCCAGTTGAGCAGGATATAGGAATTCAGACGATATACGCCCGCACAGAACCCGCCGGTCGACTTGCCGATGTTCCTCGCAAAGTCAATCCAGCGCTCCGCAAATGCCCGGTCCACCATCTCCACGTAGTCCTCGCCAAGAATGGCGAGCCCTTCCCGAAGGCGCGCATGAGCCTCCTCCCTCGTAACCGTCGGGCTATACTCCGGGTCCAGCGGCATTTTCAAATCCGCGAACGTCACCTTGTCGAGCTGGTGTTTCTTCCCAAGCAGCCTTGCGTACCGGCGCATCGCGGGCGCGAGGTGTTCCGTGATGAGGTCAATCTGGCGGTCGTACATTTCCCGCGTCACCTTCTGTCCGAAAAGAAGGCTGTCGAAGACATTTGCAAATCCCCGCAGCTCAGACATGGTTTTATCCTGCATCACACAGGCATTGTATGCGGCGGCGGTTGTATGCCGGTAGCCCGCGAGGGTATCGGAAAAGGCACGGAAAGCCGCTCGGCGGACATTTGTATCCGTCTCATAAGAATAAACGTCCTCGTACAGGGAGTAGCCGAGCGGATACTCCTTCCCGTCCACGACAAAGGACGGAAAAGAAATGTCCGCGAGCTTCATCGTGTTGTAGACGGTGTAGGGCACCTCGAAGGACCGCGAAAGCGTGGCCAGGGCCCTCTCCGTCTCCGCGGAAAGCATATGCGGCTTTCTTCGAAGAAGGTCCTCAAGATACCGGCGGCAGCCATTTGCCAGCTCCACGGCCTCCTCCAGCTCCTTCTGCGGGGCCGCAAGAATCTCGTTGTCGACAAACGTCAGCTCGCTCTGCATGCGCGTAAGCTCGCCCCGCACCTTCTCCTCGCGGGCGCGGAGCGCATTGTCAGTATAGTCCACCTCCAGCGCA
The DNA here is from genome assembly GCA_902803635.1 of uncultured Lachnospiraceae bacterium. Classification (GTDB taxonomy): domain Bacteria; phylum Bacillota; class Clostridia; order Lachnospirales; family Lachnospiraceae; genus Chordicoccus. Next base: position 1,599 of record CADCQU010000228.1, read on the forward strand.
AGGTCGGCGTAAGCCCCGATGCGGCTGATTGCCTTATAGATTTCCTCCTGCTCCGTGAGGCACTGAACAATCATCTCGGCCGTCGCAAGCTGTCCCCGGTACGTCTTGGCAAATGTCTCAACCTCCGCCTTCGTCCGCTCCAGCTCCTCCCACATTTGCCTCTCCTCGGCAAAAATCAGAGACAAATCCCATGTCTCCTCGATGGGAACATCCTTCCTGTTACGTACTTCCATTCTCTCCTCCTATTCCTCTGGAATCCATAATGCCACGACCTTAACGCCGAAGCGCCAAAACTCTCCTATTGGGAAACGACTCTCCGGCTACAGCTTGTAAAACCACACGCTGCCGTCCCATTTGCCACGCTCACAGACCTATCTCGATTCGTCCCTTCGACTCCGGATCGTCCCGGATAATCTCCCCGACCGAGGGGACGCGGATGATTCCGCTCTTCGGATTCTTGATGCTGTCCACCGCGGTGAGGATCGTGGCCTCGACCTCGGATTTCTCAAAGGCAAGATCTGCGGCCTCCATGCGGCAGTTGATGAGCC
>CADCQU010000229.1 GCA_902803635.1 uncultured Lachnospiraceae bacterium
CGAAGCGACGCCTCAGTGTGCAGAAAACAGTCCAGTTGCCATGCATGCGGAGAAAGCTCCAGTGGAGCTTTCGGAGAAGGACTGTTTCCTGTAAGAATCCCGTAAGGTTTTTGCGTCGTATATATCTTGTCCTGTTTGATTATAAATATAAAAATACAACAGAAATAATTCTTCAATTTTCCAATGGATTTTTTGAATTTTCGTGGTAAAATATAAAAAGATTTTTCATGATTATTCGAAAAACTGAGACATTATGTGCCCTGCAGAGAAGATTTGCCGTTTCATAAGAAAGGGCCGCCTTCTGTAGGGGCTTCACTTGGGTAAGGCAGGCAGAATTTGAAAAAAAGGTACTTGTTTAGATGGCTCCGTGCATTTTTTTTGCGGGGGGCTGGGAGGGGTCTAAAAAAGTAAGGAGACTGCAGGTTATGAATTTTTCACTGGGGAAAAAGACGTTTCTGCTTATTGTGTGCATCGCGGCCGTCATCAGCACGCTGGCCATCCTGATCTACAGCAAGGGCATCCGCGATGTGATTACATCGCAGTACGAGGCTCGTTCCATCGATATCTCCCAGCTTGTTGCGGGTCAGATTGACACCGGGAAGCTGGCAAATGTCCAGAAGGCCATCCTGGAAATCTATAACAAGGCCGACAACAAGGTCCAGAGCGACCAGTGGGGGACGCCGGAATTTGACGCGTATGTCGCACAATATGCGCCCATCGAGGAGATGGAGGATTACCAGACGCTTCGAAAGGACCTGCGAAAAATGCAGGACGTGCTGGATGTGGACTGCCTCTACATTACCTGGCTGGATAGCGAAAACGAGTGCTACCTGTATATGATCGATGCGGCCTATGAGAATGCCTGCCCGATTGGCTGCATCGACCCGATCTATGTAGATTTGACGGAATTCAAAAAGAATCCGGAGATTTTTTACGCTCCGAACATATCCAACACGCCGGAATACGGCTGGCTCATCGCGACGGGTACGCCTATTGAGGACGAAAACGGGAATACCATCGGTATTTCTGGCGTTGATATTTCCATGAATGAGATCGTGGCGCAGAATGACCGTTTTCTTTTTTATGTCGTGATGGCATTTCTGACCCTGACCGTCATCGTTAGCGTTATTGGCATCGCCCTTGTCAACCACGTGATTGTAAAGCCAATAAACAAGCTTTCCCGGGCGGCCGCCCAGTACAAGGATAACCGCAAGGTGTTCTCCGAGCTTCAGATGAAAAGCGGGGACGAGATTGGAACTCTTGCGGAGTCCATGGCCCAGATGGAAAATGAGATTAACGGCTATATCGCCAACCTGGAGCAGACCACCAGCGACCTCATCACCGCCCGCGAGCACGCCGAACTGATGAACCGTGCGGCAAATATCGACGCCCTGACCAAGGTACGGAACAAGAGGGCGTTCGACGTGGAGGTGGAAAGGCTGAATGCGGGCCAGCAGCCCTATGGCATAGCGATGATCGACCTCAACGGCCTGAAGGAGATCAATGACAACTACGGCCATGAAAAAGGCGATATCAGCATCAAGATGCTCTGCCAGATTATTTGTCAAATGTTCAAGCATTCGCCAGTATACCGGGTGGGCGGTGACGAGTTCATCGTCATCCTGGAAAATGGCGACTACGTGGAGCGGGAGGCGCTGATTAGGGATATCAAGGAAACGTTCCGGCGAAACATGGAGGATACGTCGCTTCCACCCTGGGAACGTGTCTCGGCCGCGGTTGGCTATGCCGTGCATGAACCTGGGTCGAACGAGCGCGTGGAAAATGTTCAGCAACGCGCGGACGAGGCGATGTATGAGAATAAGAAGGCGATGAAGGCGGAGAGAAAGCTATGAAGCTGAATTGAACGGGCCGTGCCTCCCTCTCAAGAGGGAGGTAGCACGGCGTAGCCCCTCTCAGTCGGCTTCGCCGACAGCTCCCCCTGAGGGGGAGCCAAGTGGCAAGCGAACATGCAACCGTCGTTCCTCTTGCTCTCTTCGGGGGGAGCCAAGTGGCAAGCGAACATACAACCGCCGCTCCTCTTGCCTCCCCCTCAGGGGGAGGTGTCACGGCGTAGCCGTGACGGAGAGGGGCCGCCGACATAGTGGGACGAGAAAAGTCGTAGTGAAAAATAGGAGATTAAAATGGGAAGAACAATCGGAATCGACCTGGGAACGACAAACAGCTGCGTCGCGGTGATGGAGGCGGATCGCGCCCGCGTCATCGAGAACCGGGAGGGGGCAAGAACCACCCCTTCGGTCGTCGCCTTCACCAAGGACGGGAAACGCCTTGTTGGGGAGGTGGCCCGCAGGCAGGCCGCCGTCAACGCGGATCGCACCATCGTCTCCATCAAACGGCAAATGGGAACCGACTGGAAGATTCGGATCGACGGCCAGGACCGCACGCCCCAGGAGATTTCGGCGATGATTCTCATGAAGCTGAAAAAGGACGCGGAGGAGTTTCTTGGCGAGCCCGTCACGGATGCCGTGATTACGGTGCCGGCCTATTTCGGCGATTCGGAACGGCAGGCGACTAAGGTTGCCGGGGAAATCGCCGGCCTCAATGTCCGCCGCATTATCAACGAGCCGACCGCCGCCGCGATTGCCTTCGGGCTTGACCACGGCGAACCGCAGAACGTCCTTGTCTTCGACCTCGGCGGAGGGACATTTGACGTCTCCGTCATCCATATCGGCGATAATGTCATCGAGGTCCTTGCGACCGCGGGCGACAACCATCTGGGCGGGGACGACTGGGACCACCGGCTCGCCGGACATTTTGCGCAGGCTTTTTACAAGCAGACGAAAATCCGTCTGGAAAAGGATCCCACGGCCATGCAGCGCGTCGTGGAGGAGGCGGAGAAGTGCAAAAAGGCCCTCTCGACGGCGACGACCTACAACGTGAACCTTCCCTTCCTTGCGATGGGAAAGAACGGGCCGGAGCATCTGGAGATGACCGTGACGCGGAGCCTTTTCGAGCAGCTGACCGAGGACCTTCTGCGTCGAACCGAGAAGCCCGTGCAGAACGCCCTCTCGGATGCCGGCCTTTCCGCCGCAGACCTTGGCCATGTCCTCCTTGTCGGCGGTTCGACCCGCATGCCCGCCGTCGCGGAAAATGTCCGCCGCCTTCTGGGGAAGGAGCCGGGCCGGAACGTGAACCCGGACGAGGCCGTCGCACTCGGCGCGGCGATCCAGGGCGGGAAGCTTTCCTACGAGGTCTCTGGTTCCTCGAAGGCCGCCGCGATGGTGCTTCTTGATGTGACCCCGCTGTCACTTTCGATAGAGACGGTCGGCGGCGTCGCAAGCCGCCTCATCCAGAGGAATTCCACGATTCCGACCCGCCACAGCCAGATTTTTACCACGGCCGCGCCCTTCCAGCGCGTGGTTGAGATCAAGGTCTATCAGGGTGAGCGGCGTTTTGTCCGCGACAACAAATTCCTCGGAAGCTTCCGTCTGGATGGCATCCGCCGCGCCCCGGCCGGCGTTCCCCAGATCGAGGTGACCTTTGACATTGATGCAAATGGTATCGTCAAGGTTACTGCGCGAGATCTTGGCACCGGCAAATCCCAGGACATCACGATTACTGGCAGTACGAATATGACCGAGGAGGAGATTCGCCGGGCGCGGGAGGACGCGGCCCGCTACGAGAGCGAGGACAACCACCGTCAGGAGCTTTTGGATATCCGCAACGAGGCCGAGGGCTTTACTTATCGCCTCCAGAAAGCCCTGGACGAGCAGCCCAAGGGGAGCCTTGACCGTGCGGAGGAGAAGAACCTCCGCGCGGAGCTAAAAGCCTTGGAGAAGTCCATCGCGAAGGCCGCCCCCGACCGCCTCACCGACCGTGATGCCGGTGAGATCAAGCGCGCCCACGAGGACCTCCGCGCCCACGCAAGCCGTGTTTTGGGACGGGAAATATAAAAATGATTATGGAACCGGAAATCTCCCGCGAGGTTTCCGGTTCCTTTTGCAGATAACCCCAAAAACGCAGGAAAGCTTCCGTTAAGCTCAAAAACGTCCCCGTCCAAAAGGGGTTTTAGGCTTAACTTAGAAGCGGAAAGGAAGCTTCGGTTAAGCTCAAAAACACAAAAAAGGAAATTTGGGCTTAAGTTAGGAGCGGAAAGGAAGCTTCCAATAAGCTCAAAAACGCAAAAAAGGGGTTTTGAGCTTAACTCTGGTGCGAGAAGAAAGCTTCCGATAAGCTCAAAAACACAAAAAAGGAAATTTGGGCTTAACTTAGGAGCGGAAAGGAAGCTTCCAATAAGCTCAAAAACGCAAAAAAGGGGTTTTGAGCTTAATTCTGGAGTGGGAAGAAAGCTTCCGATAAGCTCAAAGACGCAAAAAAGGGGTTTTGGGCTTAACTCTGGTGCAGGAAAGAAGCTTTCGATAAGCTCAAAAACGCAAAAAAGGGGTTTTGGGCTTAACTCTGGTGCAGGAAAGAAGCTTTCGATAAGCTCAAAAACGCAAAAAAGGGAATTTGGGCTTTACTTGGCTACGGGATGGAAGCTGCCGTTAAGCTCAAACCTGAAAAAATAGGAAAAAATTTTTTTGATAGACAGAATATGTCTATGTAAATTTGGTATACTGTTCTTGGAAACGAGAAATGCATTTGCAGGATGGAGAAGGCTGGAAGCCTGCGACGTTTCCTAAAACAAATGATTAAGATACAAGGGAGGTTGTTGCGAGTGTACGAGATGGACGAAGATGAAATGGACGACGATGAAATAGATGACGATGAGATGGATGAAGATGGAATTGACATAGAGGACCTACGTGAGGCGTTGCGACAGGAACTGTATGGAGCGTACTATGGCGGTGGCTTTGACGGGGCGATGATGGAATCCTTTGACGTGGACGACGCCTCGCCGGCGGAGATTATCAGGATGGCAGAAAGAGAGGGAATATTATAAAGAAGAAATTCTCTCGACGTAGCCTTAGAAATCTGCTAATGAGGGTATCGCTTCCCGGATGGAAAAGTTGAAAAGACAGATAGCGAGAGGATGTACCTTCCCGGATGGAAAAGCTGAAAAGATAAATAGTGAGAGGATGTACCTTCCCGGATGGAAAAGGAGAATTGACAAATGACGATGTGTATCAAATGCGGTGTAGAAGCGGAGGGGTGTCTTTGCGATGCCTGCTGTGAAAGCGTGGAACTGGAAAAGCTGTGCGCAGAAATCGTTGCTTGCCGTCCACAAAGTGTTATCCGGCACGTTTTTTTCCTCAAACCCAAGCTTTCCGCGTCAAATTAAAAAAGGCACTGCATAGATTAATCTGATGTATTTC
>CADCQU010000230.1 GCA_902803635.1 uncultured Lachnospiraceae bacterium
TCATCGCGGCCTTCCTGCTGTTTTGCAGGAGCCGTTTCCGTACGGAGTTTCCGTACATGATTCCGGAGGACGGCGTACTGGACGCGCGTGAGGTGGATTTTGCGGCGGATGTCTACGAACTGTCGAACTGGTGGGAGGACTACCCCGGCGTTCTCTATGGGCCGGAGGATTTCAAAAACCCCGCGGCCGACCTCCACAAGAACGACGATCCGCAGAGCGTGACCATCGGGACCTACCGCCTCCGCATCCTTGCCCGTCCCAACACCTACCTTTCCCTCTGCAGCTTCTCCGTCGACTACAGCACCCGCATTTTTGTCGACGGCCGGGAGGTGCGAAACATCGGCTTTGTGGCGGACAACCCTGCCGAAACCATCCACAGGGTCACCTACCTGACCCTCCCTCTCTATGTCGGGGAGACGGGCGAGGTCGAGATTATCTGCCAGCACGCGAATTTCATGCACAGGGATGGCGGCTACGTCCCGCGCTCCCTGCTCTCCACGCCGGAGAACATCGACGCCTATGAGCGGGGCGTGACCCTCTACTCCCTGCTTCTCTCCGCCGGGCTCCTCTTCCTGTGCTTCTATTTCCTCCTCTGCGCGTCCTTCCAGAAAAACCCCGAATACGCGGCTCTCGCATTCTGCTGCTTCATCCTCGCGTTCCGGAACCAGTTCTTCTTCCTCGTGCATTTGCTGCCCCCGGAGAGTGACTTCCTTCTGACCTACCGCCTGATCATCCTCGATGTCTCCCTCATCCCCGCAGCCGCCATTTGCCTCCTCCTGGCATTTTTCCGGAAGGCCGTCGGCAAATGGCTGCCCCGCTTCTTTTTGGGGACGTTCCTGGTCCTTTCCGCGGCGCATTTTGTCGTTGACACGAAAGCCCTCGTGGACATTTGCCATATCTGCTACTATATCTGCGCTCCGTTTATCCTCTGGATTATCCTTCGGCTGGTCTGGTATTTCCGGCGGGAGAAAGCCCCGGACCGCATGGACGCGCTGGCCATCGTCGCGGCCCTCTTTTTCATGGTCATGCTCATCCGGGAAGGGCTTCTGACCGGCAGCGATGCCACGGTCAACCATTTCGGCATTACGCCGCTCTCGATGGTGATCAGCATCCTGCTTCTCGCCGTGGTCATCAATGGCCGGATCTGGCGGCAGCGGCAAATGCTCCGCGAGGCCGAGCAGAGGAACGAGATGCTCCGACAGGTCAACGATATGAACAAAGAGTTCCTGCGAACGGTCGCGCATGAACTGAAAACTCCCTTAACCGTGATTTCGGGCTATGCCCAGCTCATGGAGCGGCAAATGTCCCGCAGCCAGCTTTCGGCGAAAACCCCGGAGCGTCTCCAGACGATTCACAGCGAGGCGGAGCGGCTCGGCGCGATGGTCACGACGCTCATGGATTATACCTACGGAAATGTCAGCGAGGCGGAGATGACCGCCGTGGACGTTGCCGAGCTGCTCAAGAGCGCCGAGGCGGTCCTTACGCCGGTCTGCGGGAAGCGGCAGAACCGTCTCTATGTGACAAATGCCTGCCGTTCGAGCATCCACGGGAACTTTGAACTGTTACTGCAGGTCCTGATCAACCTGATCGTGAACGCGAGCCGCTACACGGAAGGGGGAAAAATCACCGTGGAAGCCACGGAAATGGAGGAGGCCGCGGCATTTGCCGTGCGGGATACCGGGCAAGGAATTCCGCCGGAGGCCGTGCCGCATATCTTCGAGAGGGGCTACACCACCGGGGATGGCCGGGGCCTCGGGCTTGCCATTTGCCAGGAAACCGTGCGGATACACGGCGGAGTTCTGGAACTCGTCTCCACCGGGCCCGAGGGCACCACCTTCCGCTTTACCGTTCCAAAGGAGTGAGGTATGCAATTTACGATTTTGCTTGTGGAAGACAACCCCCACATCATGGAGATTAACAGCGAGGCCCTGCAAATGGAGGGCTATGCGGTCCTGGAGGCCCGGAACGGACGGGAGTGCATGGACACGCTGCAAATGAATGAGGTGCATCTGGTCATCCTGGACATCATGCTGCCCGACACCGACGGGCTGGAGCTGTGCCGGGAGATCAAGGCTGCGTACGACCTCCCGATCCTGTTTCTCTCCGCGCTGGGCGAGAATTCGCAGATCATCGAGGGGCTTCGAGCCGGCGGGGACGACTACCTCGCAAAGCCCTACGACATCGGCGTTCTGCTGGCGCGGGTGGAGGCCCGCCTTCGGGACAGCCTGCACCAACGACGGGTGGTCTCCTGGGGGAGGCTGAAGCTCGATACCATCTCCATGATCGCGCGTTTCGGGGAGCAGGATCTTCTTCTGACCCAGAAGGAATTTCAGCTTCTTTTAACGCTTGCGAGGAATCCGGGCCGCCTCATCGGCAAGGAGGAGCTGTACCGGAACGTCTGGGGCGCGTCCGCCGGCGAAGACCACCGGGCCATCTACACCACCGTCTCCCGCCTCAA
>CADCQU010000231.1 GCA_902803635.1 uncultured Lachnospiraceae bacterium
GCAAAGTTAACGGGATTCTTCGTCGCTTCGCTCCTCAGAATGACATAAAAACGTTGAGTTGTGGGCTAACCGTACAGTTAGATAAGATTGGGACAACGATTCCTGCGGAACCGGAAAAACCTTTCATAATTGGGCAGGCGCCCCCTCGCCGTCACACTTGGCTCCCCCTTAGGGGGAGCTGTCAGTGCCTCTGGTGCTGACTGAGAGGGGTCGCCGTGCCATCTCCCCCTGAGGGGGAGGCAAGAGGAGCAAGCTTTTCGACACGCTTCGCAATTGTTACATTCCCCTAAAGAGAGGTAAGCAATACAACGGTATCCATAAATGGATAAGTAACCATATTTGGATACTGCTATATTACCATATGTGGATAGAAGAAGCAAGCCAAATTTGGATATTTTTTGTTGCGGAGGAATTCCTTCTTGCATCTTTGGGTAATATCTCGTAACATGGCAGGAGTGTGCATGAAATCGATTCAAGGGGGATGAAAAAAGGAGAGTCATGAAGAAAAAACTGCGTGTTTCCCCGCACCACCTGCTGATTCTTCTTGCGGGGGTGCTTTGGGGGTGTATGGGGCTTTTTGTACGTCCGCTAAATGCCAGAGGCCTGACGTCCTGGGACATTGTGTTCCTTCGGGCGGTCTCGACGACGGCCTTTCTGGCGGTGTTTCTTGTGATCAAGGACCGGCGGCTTTTTCGCATTCGCCTGCGGGATCTCTGGTGCTTCTTCGGGACGGGCATTTGCAGTATCGTATTTTTCAATTACTGCTATTTTACGGAGATTACGCTTACTTCGCTGTCCATCGCCGCGATCCTGCTCTACACGGCGCCGGCCTTCGTCATGGTGCTCTCGGCCATTTTCTTTAAGGAAAAGCTCACGCCGAGGAAAATTTTCGCGCTCGGGCTTTCCTTCCTCGGCCTCCTCTTTGTCACCGGTGTTTTCGGGAGCGCGGAGAGGCTGACGCTTCCTACGCTCCTCATCGGGCTGGGCGCGGGGCTGGGCTATGCCCTGTATTCCATTTTTGGGAGATGCGCGCTCAATCGCGGCTATCCTTCCTACACGATTAGCTTCTACACCTTCCTCTTCGCCACAGTCGGAACCGTGTTTTTTGCGGAGCCGTCCCGCGTCTTTCAGGTGGTGACAAATGCGCCGTCGGACGTTCTGTTCGCGGTGACGTTTGCCCTTGTCTCGACGATCCTTCCGTACCTTGCCTACACGGTCGGCCTCCAGGCGGTTGAAAATGGCCAGGCTTCCATTATCGCGTCCATCGAGCCGGTGGCGGCGACCCTGATCGGGGTAATCTGGTTCCATGAGCCGATGACAGCGGGCATCCTTATCGGAGCGGTTCTCGTCCTCGCTGGAATCGTCGTCAGCCAGGGAAAGACGGAGTAACATAAATAGAAAAAGCAGGCCCCCATAGGAGACCTGCCATTTTTCAAATATAGTCATTCGCCAACATGTTCGGGAAGCAGTAGTAGTCATTGAGGATTTCCGTCTGCTGCCGGGCGGCGATTTCGGAGACCTTGCTGGAGGCGGTAATCTTCCCCCAGGTGATGTAGCGAATCTGGTCCAGCTCCGGCTCGTCCCCCGGGTTGATGGTGTCGGAGTCGCGGTATTTGACGAGCAGGCCGTTCTTATAGACCAGTGTCCGCACGGTCGTCCCGCGGCCATTTGGATAGCCGGTCTTGTAGACGAACTTTTTCAGGTTCCCCTTGGCATCGTAGGCGTACTTTTCGGTTCCGCCCGCCTTCGCGTCCGAGCTGTTCACGGTATCCCGACGGCTGAGGACGCCCTTGCTGTTGTAGGCGAAGGTTTCCGTAATCTTTGTCCCGCTGGGGTAGTGTAAGTAGCAATCCCCCTGGTAGGTCGTGACGCATTTGACGATCTTGCCGTTCTTCCAGCCAAATTTCGCCGTAATCGTGATGGGCGCATTTGTATATTTCGTGACGCGCTTCGTGAGCTGTTTTTTGGAATCGTAGGTATAGGCGACGGTCGCCATCCTGGTCCCATACTCGTAGATCACCGCGCTCTTTACGAGATTGCTGGCATCGTATTTGTACGCAGTCTTGAGCTGCAGCTTGCCGGCGAGGTCGTAGCGACCCATAATCGACACGAGCCCCATCTTGTTGTACGCAAGCTTCGTGACAAAGTAGCCTTCCCCGTTGTGGCTCTTGTGCTTGACCTGCTTCACCACATTTGTCTGCACCGCGGCGGCCTCCACGGGCCTTGGCGTGACAAAAAAGCAGGCAAATGCCAGCACCGCGGCGAGGAGGCAGATTCCCCATCTTCTTCCCTGTTTCATTTTTTTCCTTCCTTTCTTCCTCTTGGAATTGTATTGGCAAATGCAAACCACCTGCCGACTCCATTGTACCACGCCGCCGTGTGGCTTGCAAATGTTTCAATTTTCCTAAAATGGGGAAAGAAGCGGAATGAGTTATTAATCAGGCACCCCTTTGAAGTAAGTCTGCTCTCAGGCTTTCGTTTTCAAAAACGCCGGCTGTGCCGGCAGGAGGATTTCGGAGGTATATAATATGAAGCTTCTCAATCAGTACCGCGGCCTTCGGCGGGAGATTTACATTCTCTGCTTCGGGAGGATGGTTACGAACCTCGGCAGCATGATCTGGCCGGTCATGACCATGATCCTCAGCCAGAAGCTCGGGCTTTCGGCGGCGGAAATTTCCTATTACTTTGTCGGATCGAGCGTGATCATGCTGCCGGCCAGCATCCTTGGCGGCAGGCTTGCCGACCATTTCAACAAAAAACGGCTGATCGTCTTTTGTGACGGTATCAGCATCGTCTGTTTCCTCATCAGCGCGTTCATCCCGCTCGGGTTCGGCACCATTTGCCTCTTCATCGCCGGGGGCGTTTTCCAGAGCATGGAATATCCCGCCTACGACGCCCTCTTCGCGGACCTCTCGACGACGAAGGACAGGGAGCGGGCCTACTCGCTCGACTACCTCGGCGCAAACCTCGGCCTTGTCCTCTCGCCGACCATCGCGGGGCTCCTTTTTAAGGACTATCTGTGGCTCAGCTTCCTTATCAGCGGCATTTCCATCGGGCTTTCGACACTCCTCATCGCCTTCCGCATCAAGGACATCACGCCCGTGGAGGATACCACCGAGGAGGC
>CADCQU010000232.1 GCA_902803635.1 uncultured Lachnospiraceae bacterium
CTGAGGAGCGCGTCCTTCGGACATCCCAGAATTTAATCGCCTTCGGCGATGAGGAATGAGGAAAAGCGACGAAGAATCCCGTCAACTGAGCGAAAAAGCTTACGGGATCCTTACAGAAAACAGTCCACCGGACTGTTTTCTGCACGCTGAGGTGTCGCTTCGCTCAGGATGACAAAGCCTTCACAAAGCAACCTTTTAGAGGGGTCACCTGAACTGTAACCGCCAACATCTGTCTTGTGTAAAATCGACAACGGAAACCTGAGGTTCCCTGTCTCCTTGATTGTGGAAAATGCGATAGGTGAGACCGGAAGTCTTTGATTTCCGTTGTCGAGCTTTCGCCGGACAGAGGCCGACTGCAAAAGAAAAATGGAGAATAATACAAATGATCACCTCCCGAAAAAGAACAGCGTTCCTTAAGCTCGCCGAGGGCTTTCTTGGCATCGTCATCCTGATTCTGACCTCCCTCTACGAGGTCTCCCTGGAGCAGTTGGAAGCCACGGGTCAACAGATTCTTGCCAGCCACTTTAACCCGTTCTATGCCGCAGCCTTATTTTACTCGGTCGGCCTGACCTGGCTTTTAGCCAACCTCAGAAGCCCCGAACCAGGCAAGCTCGTACGTAAGAATAACATTTTCCTCGCCATCCTTTATTTCACTGTGGGAACCCTCTTTCTTTTCGATCGTCTCGACTGGCTTACGGAGCTTCTTGCCGTCAGCTGCATCCTCCTGGACGTCCTGGCCCGCCGCATCATCGCTTTCGTTAAGAATCGGTCACTCCGCAAGGGCATTTTCCTGGCGATTCACGTTCTCGTCCTGGTTACGATTTTCATCATCTACCTTGCGGTCCGGAATATGTTTCCCTTCTCGGTGGTTTTTCTCTACATCGGCATCTATCTCGGCTTCCGCTCGCTCCTTAGGGTGGTCATTCTGTCCTTCTCGCAGATTCAGTTCAGAATCCTCCGGAAGATCCTCCGAAAGACCTACGCGGCAGAGATTATCTTCGGCCTGCTCCTCCTGGTCTTCTCCTTCTCCGTCATCTTCTGCCTGATGGATGAAGCCTTCACGTCCTACGGGGACGCGCTCTGGTACTCCTTCGCCATCGTCACCACGATCGGTTTCGGGGATTTCGCCGCAACGAATTTCATCACCCGTACCCTCTCGGTCGTCCTTGGCATCTACGGCATCATCGTCGTCGCCCTCGTCACCTCCATCATCGTCAACTTCTACTCCGAAACCAAGGATACGAAGGGGGAAGATGACGAGGATGAGGATGAGGATGATGGTGATAACCGTAACAGTTCAGGGCCCGCTGAGAATAATAAAAATCCATCTACTTCTTGACGTTTCTGCGTCTTTGGATTAAGATAGGAAAAGATTTTTTGCAAATGCCGGAGGTGTCAAATGGCCGCAACCATCCCCAATTTCGTTTTCTATATTGTCCTTGCCGTCGTCATCTTTTTCTGGCTTTTCTCGGCCGTCCTCAACGGCATTGCCATGCAGAAGCTCATGCAGAGCAAGGGCTTTGACGGTAACTGGTTCTGGCAGGGCTTCCTTTTCGGCCCCCTCGCCTTCCTCGGCGCCTCCACGCGCGAAAACCGCGGCAAGGCCGAATATCCGGAATATATCAAGGAAGCCATCCAGAAGGCGACCGACGAGCACAATCTTGCGACCGGCGGCTGGAAATGCCCTCAGTGCGGGAGAATCAACCCCGCTATCACCGGCACCTGCGTGTGTGGTGCGGACAAAAATGGGAATGTAACCCCAAAAAAATAATAGCAGTGAATAACGAAATTGCGGCGGGCACGAAAGTGCTCGCCGTTTTCATACTGAGAATGTTACTATTCAGAATGTCAAAAAGATGGGGCCACCTGAAGAGTAACCTGAGAACAGCTTTTTCAGAGGGGCTGAGCTGTAACATGCATTGTCATTCTGCTCATAGAAAGTTCTCCCAAGTTGCGTCGAAGTTCGGAAAACCGACGAAATTTCAGCGAAAAACGAGCGAATATTTGTCAAACATTTCACTTTGACATTTCCGCTTTAAAGTGATAGTCTGTTAACAACAACAAAGGGACCGCCAAGCGCTAACCAAGTACCATTTGCCAAAAGATGGTCGGTTTCCTGGGATGGTTCCGAATATAGCCAAAACCAATGAGGAAGAAATAGTACCCCTGCCGCTTGCTTTACAGGGACTCGCCGATACTGAGACGGCGGGAAGGAATGCAGGGTGAATGGGCTTCCGAGGGCGAACCGAACCGATTGGCAAATGCAGCCGCCGCTTTCTATGGAGAAGGCATGGCAGGCACAGTCTCCGCTTTGTAAAAGCAGGGAGGCAAATGCAGAAACCGATCGGTAGGGGAGACGGAGAAGGGGCTTCGTGAAAAACCCCTGCGTATGCAGGTACGCATTTGAGTGGGCGCATTTGCGCCAAGTTGGGTGGCACCGCAGGAGCGAAGACGCTCTTGTCCCTTCGGAAACTGAGTCTGGGACAAGGGGGTCTTTTTCATTTGATAAAAAAGACCCGTCCCTAAAAACGAAAGGAGAAAAACCATGAGTAAAGTGAACGTTCCGTACAAAATGTATCTGACCGAGGCGGAGATTCCGAAGACCTGGTACAACGTCCGCGCGGACATGAAGACAAAGCAGGCCCCGCTCCTCAATCCGGGCACGCTTGAGCCGATGACCGCCGCCGATCTTGCGCCCGTCTTCTGCGACGAGCTGATTGCCCAGGAGCTCGACAACGATACGCCTTTCATCGAGATCCCGACCGAGATCCGTGACTTTTACAAGATGTACCGTCCGTCGCCGCTCATCCATGCGGAATACCTGGAGAAGGTGCTCGGCACGCCGGCGCACATTTACTATAAGTTCGAAGGCAACAACACCTCCGGCAGCCACAAGCTCAACTCCGCCATCGCCCAGGCCTACTACGCAAAGAAGCAGGGTCTGAAAGGCGTGACGACCGAGACCGGCGCCGGCCAGTGGGGTACGGCCCTCTCGATGGCCTGCGCGTACTTTGGCCTCGACTGCAAGGTCTTCATGGTCAAGGTCTCCTACGAGCAGAAGCCCTTCCGCCGCGAGGTCATGCGCACCTACGGCGCGGAGGTGACCCCCTCCCCGTCGATGACGACCGACATCGGCAAGAAGATTCTCCTTGCCCATCCGGGCACGACCGGCTCCCTTGGCTGCGCGATTTCCGAGGCGGTCGAAGTCGCCGTGAAGAACCCCGGCTACCGCTACGTGCTCGGCAGCGTCCTGAACCAGGTTCTCCTGCACCAGAGCGTCATCGGCATGGAGACCAAGGCGGCCTGCGAGAAGTTCGGCATCAAGCCGGACATGATTATCGGCTGCGCCGGCGGCGGCTCGAACCTCGGCGGCCTCATCTCCCCGTTCATGGGCGAGAAGCTCCGCGGCGAGGCGGACTATGACATCGTCGCCGTCGAGCCGGCCTCCTGCCCGAGCTTCACGCGCGGCAAATATGTCTACGACTTCTGCGACACCGGCATGGTCTGTCCGCTCGCGAAGATGTACACGCTCGGCCACGACTTCATCCCGTCCGCGAACCACGCAGGCGGCCTCCGTTTCCACGGCATGAGCCCGGTTCTCTCCCAGCTCTACCACGACGGCTACATGCGGGCCGTCGCCGTCGAGCAGACCTCGGTCTTCGAGGCAGCCACGACCTTCGCCCGCTGCGAGGGCATCCTTCCGGCTCCGGAGTCGAGCCACGCCATCCGCGCCGCGATCGACGAGGCCATGAAGTGCAAGGAGACCGGCGAGGAGAAGACCATCATCTTCGGTCTCACCGGCACCGGGTATTTCGACATGGTCGCCTACGAGAAGTTCAACGACGGTACCATGACCGACTTCATCCCCACCGACGAGGACCTCGCCCAGGGCTTCGCCTCTATCCCGAAGGCAAACGGAGAGTATATTGTATAAATTCTTTTAACTAAAAAGCACCTGCGGCAAGCAAGCTCAGGCTTGTTGTCGCGGGTGCTTTTTTGTACGGTTATCCGTTGAAAGATTATTGGCACCGTTCATGCGGTCCCCTCTTCGTCACGGCTTCGCCGTGACACCCTCCTTGAAGGGGAGGCAAGGGGAGTTGCTTTACGTATGGGTTCTCACCGCGGCTCCTTGCCATCGCGAAAGAGCTTCATCATTTCATTTGTCAGGCTTGCGTCGTCGGGCTGGAGGACGACGTCCTCGCGGCGGGTCCAGATGGCGGAGCTTAGTTCATTTGCATCCATATGAATCTCGGGAGACCCGTCGAGGTCACAGAAGAAGCCGGCCAGAAGGTCGTCCGCGATGCTCCAGGGCTGGGACTTGTAGTAGCGGATGTTCTTTACGCGAAGGCCCGCCTCCTCCATCACCTCGCGGCGCACCGTGTCCTCCAGGGTCTCGCCAATCTCGACGAAACCGGCGACGAGGGCGTTGAAGGTCCCCCTTGGTCCCCGATATCTCGTCAGAAGGATCTCGTCCCCTTTCGTCACGGCCGCGATGATGCACGGGTTGATCCGCGGGTAGATGGTGCGCCCGCAGACAGGGCAGACGCGGGAGCGCTCCTCGGTCCCATGGACGGTTTTCGCGCCGCAGGTCCCGCAGAAGCGGTTGTCCCGGTACCAACGGAAAAGCTGACCCGCCACCCAGGAGGCAAAGATATGCTCCTTCGGAAGGCAGTGCATCCCGCGGAGCGAGCGCTGGGTCAGGTACTCCACGTTAAAATAATCCTCCCCGCGGCATTTGTCAGACATCGGTTCCAAAGGCCGCAAGACAAAGGTTCCATTTGCCAGACCCTCCGCATTTTCCACCAGGAAGCAGGCCTCCCCGTCAAGGCGGAAGAGGAACGTCAGGACAAGCTCCCCGGCAAATTCCTTCCGACGCGGAAGCCGGACACCATTTTCTTCCTTAATAAATAGAAGCTTCCCGTCAGCGTCGAAAAGAAGGATGTAACTTTCTTTTGCGGGCTCCGCCCCCTTCTCAAACGTAATCCGCATTTGGTGCGGCGCAATTTCCTGAATCATCCTTCACACCTCTTTTCCATTTCTGATAAAAATGAAGCCTGAAAAATGCCCACCGGCGATTTGCCGATGGGCAGAAAAACCCCGTTATGCAACCGGGAAGCAATTGCAGATGATGAGCGCGCAGGCAATCCCGACGAGCATGCCACCGGCGATCTCGGCGAGATTGTGCCCGAGCTTTTCGCGGAGCGGGCGGTGGTAGAGCGGCTCCTTGCCCTCCGCAATGTCGCGCTCGCGAAGGCGGTTCAAGATCTGCGCCTCGCGCTCGGTCTCCAGGCGGACGCCGAGGGCATCGTAAATCACGATGAACGCAAAGAACAGGGCCATGACAAATTCAAAGCTCCCGCCGCCGTAGAAATGGGCGGTCGAGACGCAGAGCGCGGTGACCGTGGCGGAGTGCGAGCTTGGCATCCCCCCACCGCCCACAAGGCGTTCCGCCGCAAATTCCTTCTTGCAGTACGCGATGATTACCTTGGCCGTCTGCGCGATGAGCCAGCTAATCGCGGTGGAGAGAAAAATCCGATTCGTAAACAAATCAATCAAAAACTGCATAGAAAAACCTCATTTATTCATAATTCTCAAACTGGAACCCAATCTGTCTCGCCCCGTCAATGAAATTTGCAAGGACCGCAGCGCTTGTAGCGGAGCTGGCGTGCATCTGGCAAATCTCGCCGACATGCATTTCCGCGTAAAGCGCGGCCAGAGCCTCGTCCGGGGTAATCTCGTCGGCCGGGTCATAATCGCGGTAGGCAAAGCTGTCGAAAATGACATGGTAGCCCATGGCCTTGATGGTCTCCAGGGCCCGCTGGCTGAACTCGCCGGACGGGAAGGAGTAATACTGCATCTCGTAGCCGTATTTGTCACGGACAATGTTCTGGGCGCGCATCGAGTCGTCGATAATCTGCTCGACGGTGTAGCTCTGCATACCGAGCGTCGGGTGCGAGTAGGAGTGGCTGCCGAGCGTGTGGCCCTCGTCGATAATGCGCTGGACGATGGACGGCGAGTCCTCCATGCAGTAGCCCGTCAGGAAGAAGGTGGCCTTGACACCCTTCTCCTTGAGGACGTTCAGAATCTGGTTGGTGCTCTCATTTGTATACCCTGCCGTGAAAACAAGGTGGATGGTGTTGTCCTCGCCGTGCAGGAACTCGCTCTTCTCGCTCCCGAACATTTCCTGGAGCTTCACCGTCTCCTGCGGACGGTTGAGGTCGTCGCGGAACTGCGGCGCATAGCCGGCCGTGTAGCGAGTATTGTCAAGGGCCGTGAGGGCCGCAACGTCAATTCCCTCGCCGGTGATAATCGTCTTCTCGGCCGCCGGCTGTTCCTCGGGGGGCGTGCTCTCCTCCGCCGGAGGTGTGCTGCTCTCCTCCGTTGGAGGCGTGCTTTCCTCCGCCGGAGGCGTGCTCTCGTCCTTCGAGCTTGTACTCTCATCTGTCGAACTTGTGCTCTCATCTTTCGAAGAAGTGCTCTCCGCTTTCGAATCCCCGCTCTCAGCAGTGGAAGCCGAGCTGTCTACCTTCGAATCCGTGCTCTCTGTCCCCGAGGCCGTGCTCTCCGAAACGGAGCTTTCCACGCTCTCGCCCTTGGATGTCCCTTCCCCCTTCGAGGCAAGCCTGGATTCGATTGAGTCCAGCCCGATGGCCTTCTTTGCCACATCGGACGCATTTCCGCAGCCCGCCGCAGCAAAGACAAGGCTCCCCGTAAGAAGCCAGGCCGCCGCCATTTTCCAATGATTCTTTCCCATTTTAATTCCTCCCGAATACTGACACTTCCGTTAACACCAAAGAAAACCCTTTGGCAAATGCAGGCGACGTAGCTCCCGCCCGCAGTACTCTTCATTATAAGCAATTTTTCCCGAATAATCCATACCCTTTTTAACGAAAACTTACGGTTTCTTTTTCGCAAGGGTTACAGTTTAGGTGACCCTCATTTTTTGTCATTCTGAGGAGCGAAGCGACGAAGAATCCCGTCAACTTTGCGAGAAGCCTCAC
>CADCQU010000233.1 GCA_902803635.1 uncultured Lachnospiraceae bacterium
GCGACGAAGAATCCCGTCAACTTTGCGAGAAACCTTACGGGATTCTTCGCTTCGCTCAGAATGACAAGCCGTTCACGAGGAAAAACAGTCCTATTTTAAGGGCTGAACTGTGACCAAAACATGGTATTCAGGTGCCCTTGGTTTTGAAATTCTTCCAATCAGCCACAACCCCTCGAAAACAGGTATTGCGGCTGATTTTCGTCGCGGCAAGGAAGCTACCAATCAGCAACAAACCTCCGAAACCCGGTGTTGTGGCTGATTTTCGTCGCGGCAGGGAAGCTACCAGTCAGCCACAACCCCTCGAAAACAGGTATTGCGGCTGATTTTCGATGCGGCAAGGAAGCTACCAGTCAGCCACAAACCTCCGAAACCCGGTGTTGTAGCTGATTTTCGTCGCGGCAGGGAAGCTACCAGTCAGCTACAAATCATCGAAACCAGGCATTGTGGCTGATTTTCGTCGCCGAAAGGAAGATTTTTGTGAAGAAATCGTCCACGAATGCTGTCGGTTGTGGTAGAATTTAGAAAGATAGCAAAAAATGAAAGTGAGACACTGGGCAGGGTGGCAGCAAGGAAAACAGATAGGAAAAAAGCCGGATCGCAGGACGGGGAAGCAGCCGAGAAGGCCTGAGGGAAAGAAGCCGGGTAATAAGACAGGAAAGCTTGCAAAAAGGCCGGAAGGAAAGCCGGGAAAATAAGAAGAGAAGATAAGAAGATAATAGATTACGGGAGGGAGTATGGATAAGAACGTTTTTGAAAAGTTGTCCGGGAAGGCGTATCGGGAGATTTTCCAGCTTTGCCGCGAGGATCCGAACATCGACAGCAGCGATCCGGACATCCAGTTTTTGCTCGCGCTCTGCGTCCGCGACGGCCGCGGAATCCGGCCGGACCGGGAGATGTTCGAGCGGGTTCTTGACTGGTGTGTGGAAAAGGGGTCTCTTCTTGCCCTTGGTTACTGCGAGGGCTTTGCCCGCGGGTACCAGGAGTTGGAGCAGTATAAAAAAGAGCAGGAAAAAATAGCTGCGAGCGGGAATGCAGCGAACAGCCAGGGGACGAATGGCCAGGGAACGAGCGGCCAGAGGACCAATGGACAGGGAAATAACGCCCAGGGGACGAATGGCCAGGGAGGTAACGGTCGGGGAACGAGCGGCCAGGGAACCAACGAGAAGCCGGTCGTCGTTCTCTACCTTACACGCCCGTCGAAGCGGCAGCTGGCCACCGGGAGCGTGGAGCTCTCCGACGAGACCATCACCCCGGACGAGACTCCGCAGCACATCTATACCTCGACAAATGCCCCGCGCCGGGAGATGTCCGCTTTCTACAAGCGTTTCCATGCGATTTTGGCGGCCAACAACGAACCGGAAATCGCCAAATATTGGAAAAGCGGGAATTTTAAGACCCTCCTTAGTCAAATGCCCGAGAACGAGCGTCGGGAGATCCTGGCGGAGCTTCTCGTCAAGCTAAACCATTTCCGGACCGCCGGAAAAAAGGAGATGGCGGACATTTGCCGACACATGGTCCTTGCGGCCCTCGAAGGGAAGGTTTCGGTCAGCGACCTCTGTCTGGAGATGAAAAACGAGAACGGGGAGAAGGAAATCTTCCCCGCGCTCTGGTTTGCCATTTGGCTCGGCGACCCGATGATCGCGAACAACCTGCTACGGCGGGGAGCCAACCCGAACCTTGGGCGGCAGTGCAGGCTGCCCGGCGGCATCACCATGAACCGTTTTCCCATCGGCGAGAGCATCCTGCAGGGGAACGAGCCGATCATGGTGCTCCTCCTCAACTACGGGGCGTACGTCAACGTCTTCGACCGCCGCACCGCCGCCGACGGCAGCGAGTCCCTGACCAGTATGCTGGCCTACGCCGTGCTCACCAAACGGCCGGAGCTTGTGCAGATTCTTCTTGAACACGGGGCAAATATCGCCGACGGCTACCATTTTAAGGACAAAAATGGAAAATGGCAGGAGCAAAGCCCGCTTTTCCTTGCCGTCCAGTACACGAGGAATCTGGAGACCGCGAGCCTCCTCCTTGCGAAGGGCGCCGATCCCAAGACGGCCGGCCCGCTCGACGAGGTTACGGGGGAACTGCGTACCCTGCTGCAAAACTATGGGAGGTGAGACTGGGTGGCTCAAAAATTTGACATGAGGGCGCTGGCTGAGCTGCAGCGGAGGAATGTCCAAAACGAGCAGTTGGAGAGCGAGGTTGGAAGCCTCGAGGAACAGATACGGGAGCTGGAAAAGAAGAACGAGGGGTGGAAGGCGAGGAAGAAGGAATTAGAGGCAAGGTTACGGGAGGCTGCGGACGAGTCCAGAGCGAACCAGGAGAAGGTCGAGAACCTGGAAGGCCGGCTGCGGGCATTTGCCAATTCCTGGAGGCTCTTAGACGAGGAGTTGGACGGTCCGTGGGTAAAGAGACGGGACGGGGAAGAGGACTACGACAACCTCCGTACGGAGATGCGGGAGAAAATTGCATCTATCCAGAGGGAACTGGACGGGATGTGGAATGCGCTGGAGGACATTTGTTGGGCGCTTAGCAGCGAGGAGCATCGCGGTTGACCGACATCTGCGGTGAGATGCGGAACGCTCTGGAGGGCATTTGCCGTTCGCCGAGCAGCGAAGAGTATCGCGGGTGACGGGATTCGCATTTTTGAGGACGGGACTCGGCTTTGGAAGGAAAGAAGGAAATGGAAATCGATTACGCCGTAGGGCAATGCAGCAATTTTCTGGACGGGCTTGCGAAGGGGGATGGGCGGATGCTGCGTCCCGGCTGGCCCGTGCTTTCCGTCTTTCTCGGCGAGGAGGCGCTGCGCCAGCGGGAAATCGTGGAGCGCGTGTACAGCCGGAATTGGGGACAGGCTGCGCGGAATATTTGCTCTTCGAAGGCTGCGGCGCGGCTGGAGGCAGGCTGGCTTTCGCAGTGGGTGACGGAACGGCAGGCGGCAAATGCGGGAGCACCGGAGCTTTTTCTCGCGATTTTCTGGGATGTTGCGGATTCGAATTTTGAGGATAGCTTTGCGGCGCTGAACGCTGGCAGTTCCGGGATTCGCCCCCTGGTTTTCGCGTTTCTCCCGGAAAGAGGGGGGGCGGACTATGCGGAGCGTCTGGGGAGCCTGATGGTCTGGGCCGTGACGCAAAATCAGAAGGTCTTCTTTTTCGGTGCGCGAAAGCCCGGTGGTTCTTCTGCGGATATATGCAAGGAGGAAAGATTTGCCGAAAGCATACAAGGTTCCAAGGGTTCTTCTGCGGATATATGTAGGGAGAATTTCGAGATAGCGGCTAAGGTTGTCCTTACAATAGCTATGGAGATGCCTTCGGCTGGGCAGAGCAGTGTAGGTGCGGAAGTGAATGCAGCTGGACGGAGCAGGGCATTTGCCGGGGAAACAATTACAAGTGTACGGGGCAATGAAGCCGTTGCGAAAGCTTTCGGGAGCAGGAACCTTCTGGGAAACCTTTTTTGCGCGTTTTCCCGTGAGGCGAAAAAAGATACGAGGCAAATGGCGGCGGCCTCTCTGGCGGGGATTCTTGCCTGCTGCCAAGGCACCGGCGGGGATGCGGGAAATGTCTATGCACAACTTGTCGAAAATGCATTTGCAGAGTGCTTGCAGAATTGGCTTCCGGAAGATGACCGCTTTTTTGCCTCCCTTCCAAGGACCGGGGAGATGGAGCATTTGTATCAATATGCCGCCTCACCCTCGCGAGGTATTTTCCGGCTTGCGATAGGGCGCGGGAGCGGACGAAGAATCGAAAGGGCGAAGCTGGAGCTTTTGGGGGAGAAGGCGAAGGAATCCGTGGCTCCTTTTTGGAGGGAGATTAAAAAGAGATACTATGTGGGGCCGTTGGAAGCGTTTTTTACAAGAGAAGGGGAGGAGGAGCTTCGCGGAGTGCTCCGGCGGGAGCTGATCGCCCGGCTTGGCCTCGGACGGCTTTCCGCGGCCGCATTTCTTGCGGAGGCGAAGCGGCTTGCCAATATTGGAGAAGCCGAGGTTCGGGAAGTCCTGTTGCAGGAAGACCTCCGATGGAAGGGAGACGAAGGCCTCCGGCAGAAGGAAGGCGAAGGTTTCCGGCAGAAGGAAGGCGAAAGCTTCTGGCAGAAGGAAGGCGTAGGTCTTCGGCGTGGGGAAGGCGAAGGCCTCGAAGAACGGGGAAAGGCTTCGAAAACAGGGGAAGCGACGACCGTGGAGGAGTGGTTTGGCGAGAAGATGCTCCGGGAGGTGAAGCTGCAGTTCTACCCAAGGCTCTTCCGTATACTTTCGGATGAGATGAAGGTGGTATATGCGAAGGCGTGCGAGGTTAAGGTGAATATCGATCGCAAGATGGAAGCTTTAAAAAGCATGGTTCCGGACGCGACGGTTTGGAAGGCGTACAGAGAACTTTTCCGGCAAATTTGCCGGGAACGAGGGGTGTTTCCCGCCCGGTACCTTTCCCTCCCCGAGGAGGACGGAATTTTACCCATGGCGGTGGACGTATTTCAATCTCTTGCTGCGAACGTGCAGGAGTTCCACTATCCCTTTGGCCGAGAGCTTCTCTGGCGGAAAATGCAGACACCTGGGCGGGCCGCCCACGATAGCGTTTATGTGGGTCAGAAAGATCCGAAGGGAACGGTCACGCGAGAGGACATTTGGCAAATGACAAGGAGCCGGGGGCGTGCCATTGACCTTGCAAGACCCTGTGAGCTGCAGAGGAGATACTGCCTTGTCCGGGAGGAGGATGCTCCCTATATGGACGTTTCCCTGGGGACGGTAGTCAGCCTCCCGGCCGTGACAGGGCTTGAGATTCTGGAAATCGCCTGCATTTCGCCGGAGGATGTTGTTCTGTAAATCCTTAACAAAAGAAGGGGAGGGAGCCATGCGGGTTCTGTATACAAAGGAGAACTACCTTGTCAGGGAGATGGAACTACGGACGGACGAGCAGCATTTTTCCCTTCGCGGACGCTGCTTCGACGGGGTCTCGGGCTATCTTCTCTGCTTCTGCAAATCCCCGAACCCGCCGTTACGGGAGATTGCGGCGTTTACGGAGGAGGTTTTCCGCACGATTCCGGAACGTGCGGCCAGGGATTTCGGAGGGTTTCGCCTGCAGTACGTTTCCAGAAACCTCTTTGAGGCAAATCCCTATTTTCGGCTTCTTGCCGCCCGGCCGCCGGAATACATTTGGCTCTGGGCCGTCTGCGAGAACGTCTTTGGGGACCAGCATACCCTGTACGTCCCGGAGGATGCCGGAGCGCAGAGGGAGGAGGCACCACTCCGGTATGCAGCAGAAGTCCGGACGGAGAACGGTTTGCATTTTCTGAAGGTGTCCCTTACGGGTCCAGGAGAATATACGGACGGGGCACTCCTCTACCAGGTCGGCACAAGCCTCCCTATCCCGATTCCGAGGGAGTATGTCGGGAGAGAGATTCCGATTTTGGTGCCGGAAAATGAGGAGCTGACGGTGCTTAGAGGATGAAAGCGATTTTTCGTCCATAAAGACGCTTCGATTTGCCGGAAAAGGAGAAACTGACGGGGCTTAGAGGCTAATCACAGGAACTGGAAGTATGCAAAGGAGGGCGCGGGCATGGCCTTATCAGAGGAACTGCAGAGAAAAGCGGACGCGATGGACAAGAAGGACATCATTTGTCCCTATTGCTTCAAAAAATTCAAGGACAACAAGGTCATTTTCCGCGCGAACTATGTCTACCGGGGAAAGAAGTCGAACCGCTATGGGAGCCTTCTTTTGGATACGGACGATGACGAGGTGGGCGGGACGGACGACCCGGACAAAAAGCTGTTTACGGGCTTTCACGAGGTCCCGTACACGGAGGGCGGAAAACGGGACAGGGAGCTGGAGGATTTCTGGGAGAAGCGCGGGGGCGGCGATGGCTTTACGCCCTATGACGAGACCTGGTTTCACCCGCACATCGACCCGTCGAAGGACACGTTCCCACGCATGATCCGGATCGACCCTCACAACAAAAACATGGATAACCGGGGCTTTATCCGGGATGACGACGGCTTTGTCCGGAGAGTGCAGGAACGCTATCGCGGGGATTTCGACGAGGTGATCCGCCTGTGTCCGAAATGCCACAATCCCCTCCCCTTTGCGACCTACGGGAAATATGACGTGTGCTTCATCAGCATCGTCGGCATCAAGGGCTCCGGGAAGACGGTGTACCTGAACCAGCTGCTCATGAATTTCGTGAACGCCCTTGTGCATACCGGGTACATCATGGCGGAAAATACGCTTACTTCCATGATCAATGTCCGGCCGGTGGACGCGGGCCATCCGTTTCCCCCGTCGACCGACGACAAGGTCATGCGGCGGCCGTCCGCGGTGACGATGAAAAAAACCGTGAATACGAAGGATGACAGGAGCATCACGCTCGTTTTTTACGATATCGCGGGCGAGAACTGTCTGGAGGACGAGAGCCGGGATCAGAAGACAAATGCGGCCGCCGTGGCGAGGTTTCTGGGCTTTAGCGACGGGCTGGTGTTTCTGATCGATCCTGAGCAGGTTCCGGCCTTCAACACGGCGGAGGACGTGCAGGCCAACATGATCAAGGTGCAGTCCGCAATCAACCGGGTGATCAGGCTTCGGGTCGCCCACAACTTCAAGGAACAGACCTGGGACAACGTGCCGGTCGCGGTCACCCTGACGAAGAGCGACATGCTTCCGAAGGAATTCCTTGCCCAGCACCCGTCGCTTTTTTCGCGCGTCCGGTATACGGACGCGAGAGGGGAGGCGATCCAGGGCTTCCCGCGCGAGGAATTCTACGAAAACCACAGGGAGCTGGAGCGGGAGTTTCGGGAAAATGCGCCTCTGATTGACAACGCGCTCTCAGGTTTCCGTCGGAAGGCGTATTTTTCGGTGTCGGCGGTTTCCTGCGGCGTTGTCTACAAGTTTCAAAAATACGGACAGCTCTATCGCATGGATGCGGCCGCCTTCCGGACGATGGTGAGGGTACGGGAATGGCTGGAAAACTGGGATGCGCAGAGTGCCGAGAACAGGCGGCATTTCGGCGCCCTGCCGCTCCGCGACAAGGACGGCAAAACGATTGAACTTGACCCGGGCTTCGGGCTCCGTCTGCAGAATCCCGGGGTCATCGAGACAAGCCTTGTGGCGAAGGCAAATCGCGCGGACGGCACCCTTGACGTAATCCATTTGACGCTGAAGGACATCGCCCCGGGCGGCGTGGAGGTGCAGGGCTATCCGGCCGGAAAGCCGGATCCAAAGCGGGTGGAGGAACCCTTCCTCTGGATCCTCTGGCAGCTGGGGCTGATTGACCCTATTTTCGAGAATTTGTACGACTACCCGTCCATCCCGAAACGGCGCCCCTTCGAATCTGAACGACGCTATGAAAGAAGGATGGAGGAATACCATGAGCGGGAGGCGGCGTACGCGGAGGACAAGGCAGCGTTCTATGCCTGCGAGCTTGGGATGTAGTATGACAGCCCAAAGAACGTACTTCTCCGCATGACAAGCGATGCGAAGTTACTGTTCAGCTAACCCCTAAAGTAGTATTGTTTTTCCTCGTGAAGGGCTTGTCATTCTGAGCGAAGCGAAGAATCCCGTAA
>CADCQU010000234.1 GCA_902803635.1 uncultured Lachnospiraceae bacterium
ACAATCAATTTCATCTGTATATTTGGTTACTGTTAATTTACCCCCTCCGGAAGCGGTTTTCTATGAAGAAACGCGTCTTTTATTCCGTCTCGAAGATACTCTTCTCCGATGGCCAGAAGGAACTCTTCAAAATCCATCGGATACATCGAGCAAATCTTCACCTTTCCTACCGGAAAGGAGCCTTCGAAACGTTTAAGCTTTACGCCCAGAAGACTTCCGGCGCAGAGGACACGGTAATTCTCCTTCGCTTCACAAAATATTTCAGAGAAGTAATCGCTTTTTCACTCTGCTGGATTTCATCCAGAAACAAAGCCATCGTCGGCTCAATCCGCCGGCCAAGCAGCTGCTCGAGTGTCTGGATAATCGTATCCGGATCAAAATTTCCTGCAACCCTTCAATCTTTTCGTGACGATTTCCTGAAATATTACATTTTTTTAGCACTTATTTCTTGATATATTTCAACTTTTCCTCGTTTATATTTTGAATCACTTCAGCATATCTTAAATCGAAAAACCCCTACGTATCCCCATCATACACCTTATCTTTCACGTTGTCACTGAACCTGTAGTTTAGTATCCGAAAAAAGACTGCCTGCAAGCTGCAGACAGTCAGATATTTTTCAAAACTGTATTGCTTCCTTCTCCTACGAAATCGGTTCTGCATAGAAGGCGATTCGCTTTACCTTCCAGCCGTAGCTCTTCAACCTTCTCGCCATGTTCGCGAGGACGTACCGGCAGGTACCGCCTTGTTTCATCTCGTAAACGGGGAATTTTTTGCTGTTGCTTTCTGAAAAGACTTTATGGACGGCCTTACCGGCGGCCTTCCTGTCCATGGCATAGCTTTTCTTTGTCGTGAACCTGAAGGTCTTTGTCTTCTTATCATAGATGGAATAGACGGAAACGGAGGAATCCAACGGGGCGTAGAACGCCACCCGGTAGGACCAGCCTTTGGCCGCCATCTCCTTCGCCAGCTGAAGCTTTGTCGTATACCTGTATTTTCCATTTTTGGCATATTCATATACTGTCAAATAGTCGGCCGGGGCTGCACCGTCCTTGGATTTCTTCCGGACGAGTGCGCGGATGCAGAGATTCCCCTCCGTCCCGTCGTAAGACAGCTTCCGCAAATCCCTCCACCTGCTGCCTCGCTTCACGAAGCTTTCTCCAAAACCCATCGAGACGTCCATCGTCACCTGATCCTTGTGTTCCAGATCCATCTCCCGGCTCACGCCGTTCTCCGTCTCCATCACAATGGAGAACGTGGTACCCGGTTTAAGGGCGACCAGACGGTTCAGCTTCACCGAAAACCTTCCGGAATAGGGCTCATAGCCATTTGCATTCGCCACAAGCCTCCCGCTCTCGGGGTTTTCTGCATTTGTCAAATCCTTGTATATCTTGACCGTGTAGTGCCCCGGCCTGTGCTGGAGGCAGTCGTACTGGATGGCATACAGATTCATGTCACACGTCGCGGTGTATACATTTGCCTGCTGATTATAATAGCAGGCTGTAGAAAAGCTTGTCTGCGTGTTGTAGCTGTAAATCCCGTCATGCCACTGGCTTTGATCGGCAACCTCGTACACGTGCCCGATGGGCCTGATGCCCTTGTCATAGTAGGAAAGCCAGAAATAGCCCTTCTTTGAAAAGCCCGCGTTGGCCGCCTCGCTGTTCCGAACAAGCCAGGCGCCGGAACGTTTTGGACCGTTCTTGAATTTGGAGGCCGGATAGGAGTCGTCATAACCGACGATAGTCACGACGTGGTTTGGATCATTTTCCTCGGGCGTGTAGTAGGAGTACCCTTTCATATAGGAATCGTCATAGTACATTTGCAGGCCGATGGCCCCGTTCTTGCGAATGAACTCCTTTGCCTTGGTCCTGTAGTTTGTCAGGTCAACACGGCGGTAACTCCAGAGCTGGGCCGTTGCGTCCTCTTTGATTTCCCGTACGGAGAAACCGTTCTGGACCACCTCCCCCGCCCTGACAAATGCATAGCCGCCGGTTTCCTCCACCGCCCCGGTCGTCATCAGCGTGTAGGCCGCGATGGAAGGGTTCCCGCCGATTCCCAGCCATGTGGTCTTTCTCCCCTCGCGGGACACGAAGGACACCTTATCGTCCGAATCATCGTTCAGCGTGCTTTTTACGTTGTGGTACGTAGCGTAGGCGAGGGCCGTCTCACTATAATTCAAGTTCTTCCCACTGCGGCTCAGCCCATTGGAGATGGCCCCGAACTCCATGAGTGTCGTTGCGGTCACCGCCCAGCAGCAGCCGTAGTGCCTTCCGGCCGCATCCTGCGATCTGGTCGGCGGATATTTTTTCTTTAGATAAGCCAGAATCTCGCTCTCCGTCGCATAGTTCGGAAACCTCTCCTTCACGGTCTTCTGGTTCGTCTTTTTCGCGGCCTCCACGGTGTTAGCCGGGAGCCAGACAAGGAATGCCGAAAACAAGATGGTAAAAAGCAGTGCAAAGCCTCTTAAACATTTGCAGTAATGTCGATTTTTCGTCTTCCTCAGTTCCATCGGGATACATGTCTCCTCTCACTCCTCCACAGTCTCGTCCGCTTCCGCAGCCTCCTCCTCGTCCTCATTTGCCTCCTCCTCCAGTTCCGGGTGCTCGCCGAAGGCGTTGGGATTGATCCGCCGGAAAATGGGCATATAGAGGTAGGCACAGAGGTAGGCGGGCACGGAAAGCCCGAGGGCTACGTAAACCGGGATGAGGATGGGGAAGTTGAAGAGGCAGAAGACCGCGCCAATCATGATGGCCGCCATGCCGAGAGTGCGCGGGAAGGCCCCGATCGTCATGAGCAGCGCATTTTTGATGGATGCGCGAATCGTATTCTCGAACTTCGCCATGTAGGGCATGAGATTGAGATAGACGATGAAGACGAAGAACGCAATCGCATAGAGCGGGATTTTCACCTGCTGCGGAATCACTTCGCCGGTATTCTTCAGAATTTCAAGGTCAAGGAAGACGAGTACGAGCAAAATCAGCACGAAAATCCAGATAATCGTGGATTTTTTAAAGTTTCCCTTAAACTCCTTCCAGAACTTCCGGAAAATATGGCCGGTCTCGCCCATATGGAATTTCATCACCATCGCGTGCATGCTGGTGAGGGAGGCACCGGCCGTGATGATGGGCAGGCAAAAAAGAAGGGTGATGAGGTTCAGCATCACCAAATCCGAGATGAGCGAAAGACCGCGAAACAGCGGGCCATCAATATCAAATAGTTTTCCCATAACTAACTCCTAATCCAAAGAATCCACGATTCCAATATTTTTATAGAATCCCTGATTCCAAATCTAAAGAATTCCCGCTTCCAAAGCCCTTCGGACAGCGAAAAAATCTCGGTAGACACCTGCACAGACGCGCCGTACTTCCTCGCCCGGCTCCACAAGATCCGAAATCATGACCGTATAGCAGCCGGCCGCCGCGCTCCCGAAAACCCCATTGGGGGCATCCTCGAAAACGTAACATTCCTCCGGCAAATACCCCAGCCGATCGCAGGCCAAAAGGAAAATGTCCGGGGCCGGCTTCGTCTCCTCGACATCCTTTCCGGAGACGATGACGGAGAAATACGGGGCCAGGCCGCTTGCATTGAGGCAGTGCATGATCTTCCCGATTCGCGCAGAGCTGGCGATGGCCATCGGCATATCCCAGTCGAAAAAATATTCCAGAACCTCGCGCACTCCCGGCTTTACGGGAACCCCTGCTTGCAGAACGTTGTCCACGTAAGTCCGGCAGTCCGCGACGAAGGCTTCTACGTCAATGCCCGGATAATACTTCTCGGCCAGTACACGCACGCGCTCTCCCGCCGTTCCACGGACGGCCTCCGGGAAGGCCGGATCGGGCGTGTAGCCAAATTTGGGCGGAAGCTGCATCCACGCGTCACGGTAGATCCGCTCCGTGTCAAAAAGCGTCCCGTCCATGTCAAAAATCGCGCCCCGTTTCATGTCGCCTCCCCTTCGGAAAATTTCGACTCTTAGTAAAGAATAAGCCACCGAGGATATCCTGTCAAGAACGAATCATCTTAGCCTCCCTTTAACGCGGCTCTGTGAGTTACAGTTCAGCCCCTAAAATAGGACTGTTTTTCCTCGTGAACGGCTTGTCATTCTGAGCGAAGCGAAGAATCCCGTAAGGTCTC
>CADCQU010000235.1 GCA_902803635.1 uncultured Lachnospiraceae bacterium
AAGAAAGAGAAGAAAGAAAATTGATCGTGGGGCAGAGGCTCTGTTGATTGGAGAGAAATGAGACGGAGAAATCCGCTTTCTGTGATTGTTGGGGGGAGTGTTCCCAGTTATTGCGAGGGAAGAATTCCTTTGACCAGCGCAAAAAGGGACGTATGTTCCTCGCTGACGCGCAAGAGAAACAAGGATTCCGAACATGGAGCATATTTATTCCGTAAGCCAGATCAACCGCTATCTCCGGGGGATGGTGCAGCAGGATCCCCTGCTTTCGCGTGTCCAGGTGAGCGGCGAGGTCAGCAATATCAAATACCACTCGTCCGGGCATTTGTACTTCACGTTGAAGGATGCGGGCGGGGCGCTGGGCTGCGTGATGTTCGCCAGCCGCCGCGGTGGCCTTTCCTTTGCCATGAAAAATGGCGACAAGGTGGTCGTCTCGGGGAACGTGGATTATTACGAGCGCGATGGCAAATGCCAGCTCTACGCCTTTCAAATCCGCCGGGAGGGGATTGGCGAGCTGTACGAGCGGTTCGACCGGCTCCGGCGGGAGCTGGCCGAGCGCGGGATGTTCGAGGCGATGTATAAGAAGCCGCTTCCGAGGTACGCGATGCGGATTGGCATCGTGACGGCCCCCACGGGAGCGGCGATTCGCGATATCCAGAACATTGCGCGGCGGCGGAACCCGCATGTGCAGCTTTTCCTGTACCCGGCCCTGGTGCAGGGCGACGGCGCGAAGGAGTCCATAGTGCGCGGGATTCGCGCGCTGGACCGCATGGGTCTCGACGTCCTCATCGTGGGGCGCGGCGGCGGCTCGCTGGAGGACCTCTGGGCGTTCAACGAGGAGATGGTCGCGGAGGCCATTTTCGACTGCGAGACCCCTGTCATCTCGGCGGTGGGGCACGAGACGGACACCACGATCGCGGACCTTGTGGCGGATTTCCGGGCACCGACGCCCTCGGCGGCCGCGGAGCTGGCGGTTTTCGACCTCGGAAAGCTCCGGGAGGACATGGAGCTTGCCCATCGGCAGCTCTCCCGCGGGATTTTGCAGAAGGCGGCGGGCCTTCGGCAGCGGGCGCGGCTTCTTGGCCTTCGCATCGAGGCGCGAAGCCCCCGGCGGCAGCTGCGGGACAAAAGCATGCGGGCAATGCATTTGGAAGAGGCATTTGCAAATGCAATGGAAGAGAAAATTCGCGCGGCCCGGCGGCGGGCGGAGCTTTTGGACGGGCGGCTTCGGACGCGGGAGAAGGAAATCCTGACCGACAGGCAGAAAAGGCTCGTGCATTTGGCGGGACGATTTCAGGGACTGAACCCGCTGGAGCGGCTAAAGCAGGGCTTTTCGTTTACGGCGGGCGAGGACGGACGCGCCGTGACGCGGATTTCACAGGTGCAAAAAGGGAAGCGGCTCACCGTCCACGTGACGGACGGGAGGATTCTCACGCGGGTGGAAGGCGTGGAAGAGAGTAACTTCTGAGGATGGAAGGGAGCGGTATGGCGGGGACGAGGAAAAAAGCGGCGGAAAAGGAGCCGACCATCGAGGAGAGCTTTGCGAAGCTGGAGGAGATGGTGCGGCAAATGGAGCGGGAGGACATTTCCCTGGAGGAGTCGTTTGGACTTTACGAGGAGGGGATGCGGCTTCTGAAGAGTGTGAATACGCGGATCGGCGAGGTGGAGGAGAAAATCCGCCTCATCGACGAGAACGGGCAGGTGACGGGGGAGCTGGGATCTTCGCCGGAAGGCAAGGCCACCTTGGAATAAAAAGAGGGAAAGGAGGCGGACATGAAGAAACGTCTGGATATATTGCTTACAGAGCGCGGGCTGGCCGCCTCGCGGGAGAAGGCGAAGGCCCTCATCATGTCGGGGATTGTCTTTGTGGACGGTGTTCGCGAGGACAAGGCCGGCAGCACATTTGAGGAGACGGCGGCCATCGAGCTCCGCGGAAACACACTGCGGTACGTCAGCCGCGGTGGACTCAAGCTCGAAAAGGCGGTGGCGGCATTTGCCATCGATTTAAAAGACAGATTCTGCCTTGATATCGGAAGCTCCACGGGAGGCTTTACGGACTGCATGCTGCAAAATGGCGCCGCCCACGTCGTGGCCATCGACGTCGGGCGGGGGCAGCTCGACTGGAAGCTGCGGAACGATCCCCGAGTGACCTCGATGGAGAAGACAAATATCCGCTACGTGACTCCGGACCAAATCGCAAGGCCGGCTGATTTTGCCAGCATCGACGTCAGCTTCATTTCCCTCGGGAAGGTGCTCGGGCCGGTACGGGCCCTGCTTTCGCCAAATGCCCGTCTCGTGGCCCTCATCAAACCGCAGTTCGAGGCCGGCCGCGAGAAGGTGGGAAAGCATGGCGTCGTGCGCGACCCGGCGGTCCACGAGGAGGTCATCCGGCAGGTGCTGGGCTTTGCGGCGGCCAATGACTTCGGCTTCCTGGGGCTCGACTATTCGCCCATCCGCGGCCCGGAGGGAAATATCGAGTATCTTCTATATGTAAAAGCAGGGGCGGAAGATGCGGAAGCCGCGCCGGATGTTGCAAAAGTCGTGGCGGACGCGCATGGGGAGCTTGATAAATAATTTTTTCAACCAACCAAGGGAAAGGAGGGGACTATGCAGAGAATTGGTATCCTGATTAACAGAATGAAGGAGGGCGCGGCCACGATGGCGGAGGAGATCCGCCGCTATCTGGCGGAGAAGGGCGCCCTTGGGCTCATCACGGACGGGGAGGGAGAGATACCGGACGGCATTTCCTGCCTCCTCGTGGTCGGCGGGGACGGGACGCTCCTTCGGGCGGCCAAGCGCGTGGTGGACAGGCAGATTCCGCTCCTTGGTGTCAACCTGGGTACCCTTGGATACCTTGCGGAGGTGGAGGCCGGAAACGTACGGCCGGCCATCGACCAGCTCCTCTCGGGACGGTATTCCATCGAGAAGCGCATGATGCTGGAGGGCGAGATTGAGCGGGACGGGCGTCGCGTCGCGGGGGACGTGGCCTTAAATGACGTGTCCATCGTCCGCTGCGGACCGCTGCGCGTCCTGCATTTCCGCAGCTTCGTGAACGGGGCGCATTTGACAGATTACCGTGCCGACGGAATCATCCTTTCGACGCCGACGGGCTCGACGGGCTATTCGCTCTCCGTCGGCGGGCCTATCGTGACGCCGGAGGCTGACCTTCTCCTGCTTACGCCCATCGCGTCGCATACCCTGGCGTCGCGCAGCATCATTTTGCGGGGCAGCGACGAGGTGACCGTGGAAATCGGCCAGGGCTACGTCGTATTGCCTGCGGAGGCCGAGGTTTCCTTTGACGGAAATACCCTCCTGCCGCTCATGGCGGGCGACCTCGTTAACATCCGCAGGACCCGGCAGAAGACCAATATCATCAAGCTCTCCGACGACAGCTTCCTGGAGGTTCTCCGGAGGAAAATGGTGGAACGGTGAGGGCGCGTATTTGACACAGCCGGATTTTTTTGAGCGACTTGACAGAGGTATATTTGACAACTCGGATACAACAGGGAACAGGCATATGGCTTTGGAGGTAAATAATGAAGAATGCCAGACAGGAAATGATTTTGGAGATTATCCGCACGCAGGACATTGAGACGCAGGATGAGCTTGTCGCAAAGCTGAAGGAGAGCGGCTTCTCCGTGACCCAGGCGACGATTTCGCGGGACATCCGCCAGCTTGAGCTCCGGAAGGAGATTGGAAGGAACGGGAAGAGCTGCTACGCCTCCTCGTCCGGCTCGCGGGACGTGAAGGACCGCTACCTGCGCACCCTTTCTGACGCATTCGTCTCTGCGGAGGCTTCCGGGAACATTCTTGTGCTCCACACGGTCTCGGGCATGGCGATGGCGGCGGCGGCGGCCATCGACAGCCTCGACTGGAAGGAGGTCCTTGGATGTATTGCCGGGGATGACACCGTCTTTGTCGCCCTGCGGAATCCGGAGGAAGGGCAGGGGACCGCCGTTCGCCTGCGGAAAATTGCGGAGGAAAGGATGCGCGGATATTCGCAAAGGTAACAGGATCTTAACATTTTCGGATGAAAGGCGACGAAGAATCAATTTATTAAGGAGGCAAATGCCCCATGCTTAAAAATTTATCCGTCCGCAACCTGGCCCTGATCCGGCAAATGGACATCGGCTTTGCGGATGGTCTCAACATTCTCACCGGCGAGACCGGCGCCGGCAAATCCATCATCATCGATTCCATCACGATGGCCCTCGGGGGGAAGGTGGCGCGGAACCTCGTGCGGGAAGATGCGCCCGAGGCCCTCGCGGAGCTGACATTTGCCGTGGAGGACGCGGAGGCCCTGGCAGCCCTGGAGGCGCTTGAGGTCTTTCCGGACGATGGCGAGGTCGTGCTCTCCCGTAAAATCCGCGGGGGGCGGAGCAGCCTGCGCGTGAACGGCGAGCTCCGTTCCGCCAAGGAGGTCATGGCCGTCGGCGCGGTCCTTCTCGATATCCACGGCCAGAGCGAGCACCAGAAGCTCCTTCTGCCTGAGCACCAGCTGGCCCTCCTCGATGCCTATGGCGGGGAGGAGACGGCGGCCCTTTTGGCAAATGTTGCCGCCGCCCACGCGAAGTACCAGTCGGTAAAACGGTCTCTCTCTGCTTTTTCCATGCCGGAGGACGAGCGTGCACGGCAAATGGATTTCCTGCAGTTCGAGATTGGCGAGATTGAGGAGGCGAACCCGAAGGTGGGGGAGGACGAGGAGCTGGAGAAGGACTATCGGCGGCTCCTCCACGCGCAGAAGCTCGCCGAGGCGGCGGAGCTTGCCCACAGCCTCACGGGCTACGAGTCCGAGGCGGCGGCCGGCGATGCCGTGGGCCGCGCCCTCCGCGCGCTGGAGAAGGTGGCGGGGTATGACGACGAGGTGGACGGCCTTGCAAAGCAACTTTTTGAGATTGATGATCTCTTAAATGGCTTTAACCGTGATATCGCGGCCTATCTCGACGGCCTCGACCTCTCGGAGGAGACCCTGCGGGAGACCGAGGAGCGCCTCAACGTGCTCAACAAGCTGAAGGCCAAGCACGGGCGGACGCTGGAGGACGTCCTCGCAAGCCTCGCCGAGAAGAAGGAGAAGCTTGCGGAGCTGGAGGATTACGAGGACAGGCTTCGGCGGCTTCTTAGGGAGGAGGGGGAGGCGAAGGAAGCCCTCCTTGCGGCGGCCGGGAAGCTCACGGAGCGGCGGAAGCATTTGGCAAATGCCTTCGCCGAGGGGGTGCAGGGGCAGCTTGCGGAACTGAATTTTGCCCGCTGTGACTTTGAGGTGGGCTTTTCCGAGCTTTCCCTGCCCACGGCAAATGGCCAGGACGTGGTGGAGTTTCGCATTGCGACAAATCCCGGCGAGGCGCTGCGGCCGCTCTCGAAGGTGGTGTCGGGCGGCGAGCTTTCCCGCATCATGCTGGGCATCAAGACCCTTCTTTCCTCGGAGGAGAAGACGGGGACGCTCATCTTCGACGAGGTGGACACCGGCATTTCCGGGCGGACGGCCCAGATGGTCGCGAAGAAGCTTTCGCACATCGCCTCCGACGGGCGGCAGGTCCTCTGCATCACGCATTTGCCGCAGATCGCGGCATTTGCCGACGCACACTATGAGATTGTCAAGGAGGTTTCCGACGCGGCGGCCGTGACGAAAATCCGGCGGCTTTCGCCCGAGGATTCCGTCCGCGAGCTTGCCCGCCTCCTCGGCGGCGAGACCATCACCGAGACCACCCTCCGCCAGGCGGAGGAGATGAAGGAGATGGCGAAAAGATAAGCCGCGCCGGGCGAAGGAATTTTTCGAAAAAATATAAAATATGTACAGACAAAACAAAAGATTTGGTGTATAATAGAAAGAGACTGGTGAAAATGCACATTTGCCGGTCAGGAAGAAACGGTCACAGACTGCCAGGAGGTCAAAACATGAAAAATATCTTTTTTGTCGCATCCGAGTGCATGCCATTTGTCAAGACCGGCGGTCTTGCCGACGTTGTAGGATCGCTCCCGAAGCATCTTGACAAGCGCTACTTTGACTGCCGCGTGATCCTTCCGCTGTTTTCGTTCATGAACCAGCGTTTCAAGGACATGCTCCGTTACAAGACCCATTTCTACATGGACTACAACTGGAACAACTACTATGTTGGCGTTCAGGAGATGGAGTATGACGGAATCCACTACTACTTCATTGACAATCAGGATTTCTTCGGCTGCGATAAGCCCTACGCCGGAATGCCCTACGATATCTATCGCTACGGCTTCTTCTGCAAGGCTGCTCTTTCGGCCATGCCGAACCTCGATTTCCGCCCGGATGTCATCCACTGCCACGACTGGCAGACGGCCCTCATCCCGGTCTACCTCAATGACAGCTTCCAGGCGAACCCCTACTATCACAACATCAAGACCGTCATGACGATCCACAACCTGAAGTTCCAGGCCATTTGGGACGTCAAGACCGTCAAGAGCATCGTCGGCCTGCCGGACTACTACTTCACGCCGGATAAGCTTGAATACAAGAAGGATGCAAACCTTCTTAAGGGCGGCATTGTCTATTCCGACGCCATCACCACCGTCTCCCGCACCTACGCGGAGGAAATCAAGATGCCGTACTACGGCGAGGGTCTCGACGGCCTTATGCGCGCCCGCGCCCACGACCTGCGCGGCATCGTCAACGGTATCGACTACAATGAGTGGAACCCGGCGACGGACAACATCATTTATCACAACTACGATCCGTTCAACTTCCGCAACGAGAAGTGGAAGAACAAGACGGCCCTGCAGTGGGATCTCGGCCTCAACGTCGACTCGAACTGCATGCTCATCGGTATCGTCTCCCGCCTGACCGACCAGAAGGGCCTCGACCTCATCGCCTACGTCATGGACGAACTCTGCCAGGATGCAGTGCAGTTCGTCGTCCTCGGCACCGGCGAGGAGCGGTACGAGAACATGTTCCGCCACTACGCATGGAAGTACGGCGGAAAGGTGACCGCGCAGATCTACTACAACGAGGCGCTTGCCCACAAGATCTACGCTGGCTGCGATGCGTTCCTGATGCCCTCGCAGTTTGAGCCGTGCGGACTTTCGCAGCTCATCTCCCTGCGCTTCGGCACGCTGCCCATCGTCCGCGAGACCGGCGGCCTCAAGGATACGGTCGAGCCGTTCAACGAGTACGCGAACTCCGGCACGGGCTTCTCGTTCTCGAACTACAACGCCCACGAGATGATGGCGACCGTCCGCTACGCGGAGCGTATCTACTATGATCGCCGCGAGCAGTGGAACCAGATCATCGAGCGCGCGATGGCCAGGGACTTCTCCTGGTGGAGCTCGGCTCTGCAGTACCAGGAACTCTACGATTGGCTCATCTCCCAGATGTAAAGCGTATCATCGCCGGGCCGGATGCCCTGTCATCCGGCTCGGTGCTTTGCCTTTTTTCGGCAAATGCCGCCCCACCTTTTTTCACGCGGGCTTTTTCGCCCCCTCCACAGCGTGAACTTTTGATATTTCTTTTTTACTGTTGTTTGGAATCGCCCAAACAGCAACCCCTCTTAAATTTTCCCAAAGATTTCCTGTTTTGTTGTTGACAAATGCTTGTAGGTGTAGTATTTTATTCTATAGTACGAACAGACGTTCGCAGGTTGGAGGAAAGAACATTGAAGAAAGAGAATATAAAACAGGATGTCCGAAGCGAGAAGGAGAGAGCTCTGGAGGCGGCAATTGGCCAGCTGGAGAAGGAGTTTGGCAAGGGAACGGTGATGAAGCTGGGTGACGCTTCGGAG
The DNA here is from genome assembly GCA_902803635.1 of uncultured Lachnospiraceae bacterium. Classification (GTDB taxonomy): domain Bacteria; phylum Bacillota; class Clostridia; order Lachnospirales; family Lachnospiraceae; genus Chordicoccus. Next base: position 7,743 of record CADCQU010000235.1, read on the forward strand.
AAGATGAATGTGGAGACGGTGCCGACCGGCTCGCTCTCCCTGGATATTGCCCTGGGGCTCGGGGGAATCCCGCGCGGCAGGATTATTGAGATTTACGGCCCGGAGTCGAGCGGCAAGACCACTGTCGCCCTGCATATGGTGGCGGAGGTGCAGAAGCGCGGCGGAATCGCCGGCTTCGTTGATGCGGAGCATGCCCTTGACCCGGTCTATGCGAAGAACATCGGTGTGGATATTGACAATCTGTATATTTCCCAGCCGGATTCCGGCGAGCAGGCGCTGGAGATTACCGAGACCATGGTGCGCTCCGGGGCCATCGACATCATTATTGTTGACTCCGTTGCGGCGCTGACGCCTCAGGCGGAGATTGACGGCGAGATGGGCGACTCCCACGTGGGCCTGCAGGCAAGGCTGATGAGCCAGGCCCTCCGGAAGCTGACGGCGACGGTCAGCAAGACACGCTGCATCGTGGTCTTCATCAACCAGCTCCGCGAGAAGATTGGCGTGATGTTCGGGAACCCGGAGACCACCACCGGCGGCCGGGCGCTGAAGTTCTACGCCTCGGTGCGCATGGACGTCCGCCGTACGGAGACTTTGAAGGCCGGCGGCGAGGTGACCGGCAACCGGACTCGCGTGAAGGTCGTGAAGAACAAGGTGGCCCCGCCCTTCAAGGAAGCCCAGTTCGACATCATGTTTGGCCGCGGCATCGCCAAGTCCGGGGACATCCTTGACCTGGCCGTGGGCTGTGATATCGTGGAGAAGAGCGGTGCCTGGTTCGCGTACAACAACGAGAAGATCGGCCAGGGCCGTGAGAATGCGAAGAACTACCTGGAGGCCAATCCGGACGTTATGAACGAGATCGAGCAGAAGGTGCGTATGGCCTATGGCCTTCCCAGCGAGCTTTCGGAGGAGACCGAGGACGCTGCGTCCGAGGCGCAGGATGCGTAACGGGTGCGCCGCGCCGCGGACCTTTAAGACGAAGGACGAGGAGCTTCTCTTTGCAAAGGAGAAAGCCCTCCGGCTCTTGGGGGACATGGACCGCACCAGGAAGGAGCTTACTGACAGACTCCTTAAGGCCGGCTGCGGGGAGGATGTGGTGCAACAGACCCTCGCGTACCTCTCCCGCTACAGCTATGTCGATGACGAACGCTATGCGAGGCATTATTTGTCGAGATATACTGCGGAGCGCGGGAGGAAACGGATTCGTATGGAGCTCCTGCAAAAGGGCGTTCCCACGGAGACGCTGGAGGCGGTATTTGCCGATACCGAGGATGCGGAGGCGGAGCGGGAGAGGGCGGCGGCCCTTGCAAGAAAACGCGCGGCGGGTCTTGACCTTTCAAGTCCCAGGGACCGGAACCGCCTTCTGGGCTTCCTCGTCCGCCGCGGCTTCCGGGAAGGCGACGCCTATATGGCCCTGCGGGAGCTTCTTAACGAGGCGGACCTCGACGATCCCGCTGAACTGTAATGAACACATATAAATTTCCAACTGTACGGTTGAACGAATAATAAAGGTTCGCATTCAAGATGAAAGGTTTGTCATTCTGAGCGAAGCGAAGAATCCCGTAATTTTTTCGCTGCTTTTAACGGGATTCTTCGGCGCTTTTCATCATCCCTTATTGCCGTAGGCGATTCGATTCTGGAATGTCCGAAGGACGCGCACCTCAGAATGACAGAAAATGTTACTTTTAAGCCAACCGTACAGGTAGAATTTCAGCAATTTTACCAACTTCTGCGTGTTCTTTCTTGACAGCTTTCTAAAAAAAATATATATTATAATAGTTGTATTATCGTACAATGAAAATTTAATATAGGAGGTGCTCCTGAAATGTTGCCAGTTATCATTACCATCATCATTTGCGTGGTAATTCTGGCCATCGCACTTCCGGTCACGTGGAAAGCTGCCATTGCCAAAAAGACAAAGGAAGATGCCGAAAAGGTTGGTACCGCCGAGGAAAAGGCCCGCATCATTATCGATGAGGCCATCAAGAAGGCGGAGAGCAAAAAACGTGAATCTCTTCTCGAGGTGAAGGAACAGTCGCTTGCTGCAAAGAACGAAGTGGACCGTGAGATCAAGGAGAGAAGGGCGGAAATCACCAAGCAGGAACGCCGGATCCAGACAAAGGAAGACGCGCTGGACCGGAAGACCGATGCTATGGAGAAGCGAGAGGCTGAATTTACAGCAAAGGAAGAAGAACAGAAGAAACGACTTCTGGAGATTGAGAAACGCAATGAGGAGGTGCAGCGCGAGCTGGAGCGCGTCGCCGGCATGACCGCGGAGGAAGCCAGGGAAGTGCTTTTGAAGCAGGTCCGGGACGACGTGAACGTGGACGTTGCAAAGCTCTACCGCGACCTTGTGGAGAAGGCAAAGGACGAGGCGGACAAGAAGGCCCAGGAATTTGTCGTGAACTCCATCCAGAGGTGCGCGGTGGACCATGTGTCCGAATCCACCATTTCCGTGGTGCAGCTGCCAAGTGACGAGATGAAGGGCAGGATCATCGGCCGCGAGGGGCGGAACATCCGCACCATTGAGACCATGACGGGTGTTGACCTCATCATCGACGACACACCGGAGGCGGTCGTCCTCTCGGGCTTCGACCCGGTGCGCCGCGAGGTCGCCCGCATCGCGCTGGAGAGGCTCATCGTGGACGGGCGCATCCATCCCGCCCGCATTGAGGAGATGGTCGAGAAGGCCAAGAAGGAAGTCGAGACGCAGATGCGCGGGGAAGGCGAGCAGGCGGCCTTTGACGTTGGCGTGCACAACCTGCATCCGGAGCTGGTGAAGCTCCTCGGCAGGATGCGCTACCGCACGTCCTACGGCCAGAACGCCCTCAAGCATTCGGTCGAGGTGGCGGAGCTATGCGGGCTCCTTGCCGGCGAGTGCGGACTGGACGTTCGCCTTGCCAAACGCGCGGGCCTTCTGCACGACATCGGCAAATCCATCGACCACGAGGTGGAGGGTTCCCATGTCCAGATTGGCGCGGATCTCTGCCGCAAATTCAAGGAAAATGACCTCATCGTCAACGCTGTGGAGGCGCACCACGGCGATGTGGAGCCGAAGTCTCTGATTGCCTGTCTCGTGCAGGCCGCCGACGCAATCTCGGCCGCGAGGCCGGGTGCCCGACGGGAGACGCTGGATACGTATACGAATCGTCTCAAGCAGCTGGAGGACATCACCAACGGTTTCAAGGGCGTGGACAAGTCCTTTGCCATCCAGGCCGGGCGCGAGGTGCGCGTCATGGTCGTGCCGGAGCAGGTCAGCGATGCGGAGATGGAGCTTCTTGCGCGGGATATCGCCAAGAAGATCGAGTCCGAGCTCGAGTATCCGGGCCAGATCAAGGTCAGCGTGATCCGCGAAAGCCGCGCGGTGGAATACGCGAAGTAAATCCGAGGAGGGAAGAGCTTGCTCTTCCCTTCTTTTATATTCACAGAGCCACGAAAGGGGATTAGCTGCCTGCGGCAGCACGCGGCTCGCGAGGAGGGCAAAGCCACATAAGGAGGATAAGAATATGTTGACAGACACCCATGTACACAGCCACTATTCTCTGGATTCCGAGGCGTCGATGGAGAAGATCGTGGAGACCGCCATCGAGGAGGGGATTGGCGTCCTCTGCTTTACCGACCACATCGACTATGATTTTCCAATCGAGGACATGGTGTTTGATTTTGACTTAGGCGAATACCTTGCCGAGATTGCGGCCCTCCGGGAGCACTACGGCGAGAAGGTTCGCATCCTTGCGGGCGTGGAGCTTGGCATGCAGCCGCACCTTGGACCGCGCTACAACGAGCTCCTTCGCAAATACCCGCTCGATTACGCCATCGGCTCCCAGCACCTCGTCAATCGCCAGGACCCCTATTTCCCCGAGACATTTGCTAAAAGGAACGTGGAGGAGGTCTACCGACAGTATTTCGAGGAGACGCTCGAAAATGTGCGGGCATTTGACGGCTTTGATTCCCTCGGGCATCTCGACTACGTCACCCGCTACGGGGAGAGCATCAAGCCGTTCCCGAGCCATTCGTTGTTTCCGGAGCTGATCGATGAGATTTTGAAGCTTCTGATTGAAAAGGGCAAGGCCCTGGAGGTCAATACCTGCGGCTACCGCAAAGGTCTCGGTCAGCCGAACCCGGGACCGAGGGTTCTGCGGCGTTACCGGGAGCTTGGCGGCGAGCTCGTCACGATCGGGGCGGACGCCCACAAGGCGAAGGATTTGGGGAAGGGCTGCAAAAGGGGCGTCGAATGCCTGCGCGACCTCGGATTTAAAAGGTACTTCTATTATGTAGGGCATGAACCCGTGGCGGTCGAGATCGAAACTGCCCTCCGAGGCACTATTTCATAAATATATTCTATAAATTTATGGAAGGACAAGGGGCAAATTCCCGTAGTAAGAACCTTTTGGGGCAAATTTGACATGACTTAGGAGGCGGAAAAGATATTTTTTAAAATCTCGACAAAAAAATGTAAAATATTTCTTGTAATTTCGTGCAAAGTTGAGTACAATGTATGTAGGTTAGTAACCCGCTTCCAAAACTATCACATTTTATTAGGAGGATTTACGATTATGGCAGTCAAAGTTGCTATTAATGGATTCGGTCGTATTGGTCGCCTGGCCTTCCGCCAGATGTTCCGTGCTGAGGGATTTGAGATCGTCGCCATCAACGACCTCACGAGCCCCGACATGCTTGCTTATCTTCTGAAGTATGACTCATCCCAGGGCAAGTATGCTCTTGCGGACAAGGTCTCCAGCACGGATCATTCCATCATCGTCGATGGGACTGAGATCGAAATCTACAAAGAGGCGCAGGCCGCGAACCTTCCGTGGAAGGCTCTGGACATCGATGTTGTTCTTGAGTGCACGGGCTTCTATTGCTCCAAGGCGAAGAGCCAGGCTCACATCGACGCTGGTGCGAAGTATGTCATCATCTCCGCTCCGGCCGGCAACGATCTTCCGACGATCGTTTACAACACGAACCACGAGACCCTGACCAAGGATGATCACATCATCTCCGCGGCGTCCTGCACCACCAACTGCCTCGCTCCGATGGCCAAGGCCCTCAATGACCTTTGCCCGATCGAGTCCGGCATCATGGTCACGATCCATGCCTACACCGGCGACCAGATGATCCTTGACGGCCCGCACAGGAAGGGTGACAAGCGCCGTGGCCGCGCTGGCGCCGAGAACATCGTCCCGAACAGCACGGGCGCTGCGAAGGCGATCGGCCTCGTTGTTCCGGAACTGAATGGCAAGCTCATCGGCTCCGCACAGCGTGTCCCGGTTCCGACCGGCTCCACCACCATCCTTACCGCTGTTGTTGATGGCACCGTCACGGTCGCTGAGATCAACGCTGCTATGAAGGCCGCTTCCAACGAGTCCTTCGGCTACAACGAGGATGCTATCGTTTCCCGCGATATCGTTGGCAGCACCTATGGTTCTCTGTTCGATGCCACCCAGACCATGGCTCTTCCGGCTGGCGAAGGCAAGACCGAGGTTCAGGTTGTTTCCTGGTATGACAACGAGAATTCCTTCACGTCCAATATGTGCAGGACCATCAAGTACTTCGGCGAGCTCATCCAGAAGTAATTGATGCGAAATACCATTTGGCAAATGGCCGCGAAGAAGGCAGCATTTGCTGCGGATACCCCCACGGGCGCATTTGCCAAATGTGAGATAATTAATGTATGACCTGGAAGGGTCCGGTGAATGAAGGACCGGGCCCTTCTTTTTCCATTCACAGAGCCGCGTAAGGAAAATAGCTGCCCTCGGCAGCACGCGGCTCGCGAGAAGGGTAGAGGCTCGGCTTCGCCTCCCTCTGCCTATTTATTGAAGGAGGATTAATATCAATGCTTAACAAGAAATCCGTAGACGACATCAATGTGGCCGGCAAGAGAGTGCTTTGCCGCTGCGACTTCAACGTTCCGCTGAAAGCCGGCGTCATCACCGACGAGAACCGTCTGGTGGCCGCTCTCCCGACCATCAAGAAGCTCATCGCCGATGGCGGCAAGGTCATCCTTTGCAGCCACCTTGGCAAGCCGAAGGGCGTTCCGAAGCCCGAGCTCTCCCTGGCTCCGGTTGCAGTCCGTCTTTCCGAGCTGCTTGGCCAGGAAGTCAAGTTCGCGGCGGATGACACGGTTGTCGGCGAGAACGCCAAGGCCGCTGTCGCTGCCATGAAGGATGGCGATGTCGTTCTTCTGGAGAACACCCGTTTCCGCGTCGAGGAGACAAAGAACGGCGAGGCGTTCAGCAAGGATCTTGCTTCCCTCGCGGACGTTTTCGTGAACGATGCCTTTGGTACCGCCCACCGCGCCCACTGCTCGAACGTCGGCGTGACCGCATTTATCGATGAGTGCGCTGTCGGCTACCTGATGCAGAAGGAAATCGACTTCCTTGGCAATGCTGTTAACAACCCGGTCCGTCCGTTTGTCGCCATCCTTGGCGG
>CADCQU010000236.1 GCA_902803635.1 uncultured Lachnospiraceae bacterium
ATAATCTGTTGTAAGAGTAAAATATGTACCATTTACAGTATATGCTTTCCCGGTAAGCGTTTCACCCAGAAGACTTGGTTCTACATAGGTTCCGCTGATATTTTTCAGTTGATAACCGTCGTCGGGAGCAGCGGTCAAAGTGACAGTTGTTCCAGCCTGTGCCGAAGCCGCAGACGCCGTCACCGTGCCATGCTGCGCACTGTTGATCGCAATATGCCTCGATGCGGTATACGCCTCCTCCGCAGCCGTCAGGGTCTTGTAGTTTGTGACAAGTGCCTTCTGCGCGTCGGTCAGCGCTTCGTATGCTGCTCTTGCGGCGTCAATCTTCTCTTTGCAACCAGCGGTCGGTTCCACCGTGCCGATGGCGTTTATCAGGCCGATCACTTCGTTGGCGGGCGCGGGATCGACCGGCACATACGGATCAGCTTCTGTGCCCGTGCCGGTGAATGTCAAATTCGCGAGAGCCTCCACATCAAGATAGAACATCGGGCGAATCCACTGTGAATTTCCAACGCCGCTGTAACGCGCGGCAACAGTTGCAACGGGAGAGCCGTCTTTTGAGTGATTGATCACTCTTGCGTTGCTGCCGTCTCTTGGAGTGCGTAACCAGTATACGTTCAGGAGACTGGACGGGTTGTTGATGTTATACGGCGCATGAACCTTTGTATCCTTGTTAAGTTCATCATTCCCGTACGCCGGAATGATGAAGCTGTCTGTGCCGTCGCCGGCCGAATCTTTCAGATTCACCGTGCTTACAAGCCCCAGCTCATAGCTCTTCAAGCCCAGATCGGTCGCAAAAGTACCGCCGGAGTCGAGATCAAGCCATGCGTGGATATTGCTTTCCTTGTATGTTGCGTTCGAGCCGAACGAAGCTTGTTTAAGCCCGTATTTGCACAGCATCATATAGCCGGTGCCGTTGAAACGTTGACAGTACCAGTCAACGTCCACACCGTTGTAGGAACCCATACGAAGATATTTACCTGTGGTGACAATGGGCTCTTTCAGCGGAACAACACTGACTGTAATGGTTCCAGTAGCTGTCGCGCCGGTGGTTCTGGTAACGTTGAAAGAGATTTCTTCTGTCCCGAGCGTGTTTACCGAAATTTCGGACACGGAAAGGCTCATAATATAACTACCGCTTGTGTGTCGAACCCAGTTTATCGATGTGTAATCTTGGCCTTGAGTCTGACCAAGCCTGCGCAGCAAATCAACTGTCGACGTCGTATAAGGCAAAGTAGTGTCTTGGGACATGAACCCTGTTTTACTGCCTTGGGTGACTTTTATCTGGTAATGCAATGGCGCCGCGCTGGCGGTAAACGCCATGCCGCCGAAGACGGATAGGACCATGAAGATGCTCAGCAATATGCTGAGAGGTTTGCGGATGGATGTGTACTTCATAGAAAAACCTCCTGTTTTTGTCAGCCATGGAGAATGCAACGTAGTCTGTATTATGTTGTAAAGCACATTTCCCGGTTACCGGATTTCAATTCATTTTACAATTATTTTTTTTAGTAGTCAAGGTCATTGAAGTAACAATCCAGCGCCAAAGAATAAACAACGGCCATTTTAATACCCAAACTTACGTTCGTTAAGTCTCTTTAGGCCATTTCAGTTGTTTGGATGAGGTTTTCCACATTTTCCACAACCAATGGTTAAACTTATGGAAGTACCCTCCCCAAATATTTTTGGTGATTTCATCCAAATCGATCTGAGAATATATCTGATTTGGAACTTATCACTTCGGTTTACCAACAGCATCAACAGACAGCGGACATGATTCAACCTCGGATTTGCGGTTTTCTCGTCCTCCGCAGGCAAAGATGGGTATGCCAAAAGCAACGTCTTGTTCTCGCTATGACGGCCAAGAAGGAGACAGGGGACGGTTCTCTGTCTCTTTTTTAAGGGATGCACACAGAAAACGCAAATGCAGGACTCCCTCTGCGGGTGTCCTGCATTTGTCTAAGAAAACTCCTCTTGCCTCCCCCTCAGGGGTCGCCGCTCCTTATGCGGAAAGGCTTTTCCCTCTCATTTCGCAGCTGCTGTACATCGGTCCCCTCTCAGTCGGCTTCGCCGACAGCTCCCCTCAAGGGGGAGCCAAGGGGAGGAGACAGAGAACCGTCCCCTGTCTCCTCGTCACGGCTTCGCCGTGCCACCTCCCCCTGAAGGGGGAGGCAAGAGGAGCGGCGTGGTTTTATCTCCGAGTGTAGTGGGCTACGATTTCCTCCTGGATGGAGCTTGGGTAGAGGATGACGGGGTAGGGGTTGCCGGCCTGGCTGATTCTCTCCTCGGTCTTAATACCTTTTTGGGCGCCGAGGGGGGTGGGCATGGTCATGAGGAGGCCGTTCACGCGGCTTTCCTCGACGTAGCCGCACTCCTTGAGAAAGCGGACGATCTGGGTGGCGTGGAGCTTTTTGACATTTTCCACGGTTGTGATGCGGTTCAGCTCGTCGCGGATGTCACCGGCCAGTGCCATGTCCTGGCAGGCAAAGGAATCCGCGTCCCCGGGGCGGAGGGAAAATTCCGCCTTCCTCTTCGAATCCTTGGCATTTGTCCGGGCGGGCTCGTCGTCCTCGGCAAATGCCGTGACCACGCTGGGGCGTGACTTGATAAATTCCTGAATCTTCGCAAGGAAGCGCTCGCCGTATTTGTCGTATTTCATCTCGCCGACGCCGAGGACATGGAGCATGGCCGACCGGCTTTGCGGGAGCTTGCCGCACATATCGAGGAGGGTCTTGTCGCTGAAAACGATGTACGGCGGGACCGCCTCCTCCCGCGCGATGGCAAGCCGCGTGTTCCGCAGAATCTCAAAGAGGTCGTAGCCGGCCCCCGTGAGGGCGTCCGTCCCCTTCTTCTGGGATTTGCGAGATCTTCGCTCGGGCTCCTTCTCCTCATACGTCCGGAGTACGACCCGCGCATCGCCATTTCGAAGCGCGGAAATATCCCCGAGCCTTAGGACGCTGTATTTGTCCTCGGTCTGGATAAGATAGCCGTCCTGAACCATCTGGGCGATCATTTGCCGTAGCTCCGCCTCGGAATACTCCTTCAGCCGGCCATAGGATTGGTATTGGTCGGCTCCGATCTCCCGGAGTCTTGCACGCTTTGCGCCGACGAGGGTGCCGATCACGATGCTGAGACCATAGCGGCCCTTCATCTCAAATACGCAGTTGATGATCTGCTTCGCGGCCTCCGTGACATCCGTCTCCTTGTAGTCCCGGTGGCAGTTGCCGCAGTTGTCGCAGGGTGCCTCCGTCTTCTCGCCAAAATAGCCGAGGATGTAGTTCCTCAGGCACCCGGTCGTCCGGCAGTAGCCCTCCATCACGTGGAGCCGCCGCTGGTCGCGCTGCCGGATGAGCTCCGC
>CADCQU010000237.1 GCA_902803635.1 uncultured Lachnospiraceae bacterium
CTAAGGGGATTCTTCGCTTCGCTCAGAATGACAAGCCTTTCGTATGGATGATGTCCATTTTTATGCTTTCAACCATACAGTTGGAATCTTATAAATACAAACGGAGGAAAATCACATGTTCACTTTAGAAGATATGAGAAGAAAAAAGGAGCAGCTTGGCCTGTCCTACGAGCAGATTGCGGAAATGTCCGGCGTCCCGCTGGCAACCGTCCAGAAGGTATTCGGGGGCACCACGAAGTCGCCGCGCTACGCCACCATGACGGCCCTCGCAAAAGCTCTCGATCTCGGGTCAGGTAGCGAAGCAGCGTTTCAGGAGTTTGGCATGACTGTTGCAACGGGAGAAAAGCCTCGGAAGCTCACCCGTGCCGACCGGGATGCCCTCCCTGAGGAAAGACGGACCGAACTCATTGACGGCGTGCTCTACGACATGGCCGCCCCACGGCCCATCCATCAGCTTATAGCGGCGCTAATTCACACCAAGTTTATGAACTTTGTCATGGAACGAGGCGGTCCCTGCATCCCCTTCATCGCTCCGACCGATGTCATCCTCGACAACGACAAGTATACCGCCGTCCAGCCTGATGTCTTCGTGGTCTGCGACCGTGACAAAATTAAGGATGCCATCTACAGAAACCCGGATCTTGTTATCGAGGTTCTGTCCCCCTCCACCCGGAAGAAGGACTTAACCCTTAAGTACTGGAAATATTTCAACGCCGGTGTCCGCGAATACTGGATCATCGACCCTAAAAAGCAGACCGTCATCGTCTATAATTTCGAGGCCATACGGGATCCGGCGAACGAAAGTGCCACATATGCAGCATTTTACACTTTCGACAGTGAAATCCCCGTCCAAATCTGGAACGGAGAGTGCGTCGTGGACATGAAGATCATCAAGAACATGCTGGAAAGCCTGAATCTTCTATAATTCTACCCCTCTCAGTCGGCTTCGCCGACAGCTCCCCCAGAGGGGGAGCCAAGTGTGACGGAGGTGGGCCTCACCGCCATTCATAAAGCAAGCCCCTATCCCTCACTTTTCCCCCTTGCCACCCTACGAAATTCTATATATAATAGAAAAAACCAAATGAAAGGAAGGTACATTTGCCATGGCAGACAAGGGTAAGTATTACATCACAACCGCCATCGCCTACACCTCCGGCAAACCGCATATCGGGAACACCTACGAGATCATCCTGGCGGATGCCATCGCCCGCTTCAAGCGGCAGGAGGGCTACGACGTCTTCTTCCAGACCGGCACCGACGAGCACGGCCAGAAGATCGAGGCGAAGGCCGTGGAGGCCGGCGTAACTCCGAAGGAGTACGTTGACAAGACCTCCGGCGAGGTCCGGCGCATCTGGGACCTCATGGACACCTCGTACGACAAATTCATCCGCACCACCGACGCGGACCATGAGCGGCAGATTCAGAAGATCTTCCGCAAGTTCTACGAGCAGGGCGACATCTACAAGGGCGAGTACAAGGGCATGTACTGCACCGAGTGCGAATCCTTCTACACGGAATCCCAGCTTGTCGATGGCAAATGCCCGCTCGACGGCTGTGACGTGACGCCGGCGACGGAGGAGGCCTACTTCTTCCGTATGAGCAAATACGCGCAGCGTCTCATCGACCACATCAATGCGCATCCGGAGTTCATCCAGCCTGTCTCCCGCAAGAACGAGATGATGAACAACTTCCTGCTCCCGGGCCTGCAGGATCTCTGCGTCTCCCGCACGTCCTTTACCTGGGGCATCCCGGTGGACTTCGACCCGAAGCACGTCGTCTACGTTTGGCTCGACGCGCTCTCCAACTATATCACCGGAATCGGCTACGACGTGGACGGAAACTCCACGGATCGTTTCAAAGCCTTCTGGCCGGCCGATTTGCACCTCATCGGCAAGGACATCATCCGCTTCCATACGATTTACTGGCCAATCTTCCTGATGGCCCTCGATCTTCCGCTGCCGAAGCAGATTTTCGGCCACCCCTGGCTTCTCCAGAACGGCGGCAAAATGTCCAAATCCAAGGGCAACGTCCTCTATGCGGACGACCTTGCGGAGGTCTTCGGCGTGGACGCGGTCCGCTACTTCTGCCTCCATGAGATGCCCTTCGAAAACGACGGCGTCATTTCCTGGGATCTCATGGTCGAGCGCATGAAC